>NZ_VOIQ01000007.1 GCF_010470675.1 Desulfovibrio sp. JC010 | reverse complement strand
TCGAAGTAAATGGTTCTCAGGAACCAATTCTTCAATCGTAACCAACTCAACAGTGACTTGCTTTTGCTCAGGCTTTTTTAACATGCAAACAATATAAAAAAGTCCTCACCAAAAGGCGAGGACTTTGTCAGCAATCTGAAATCCCGGAGCGGTTGCTCCGGGATTTTTAATTATTTATCCGCATATTCAAGCAGGGGCAAAAGCTCCCGCCGCAATCGCATATAATAGCAACTCAAGTACAGGGGAGAAGTACTGGAAGCTGCTGTTTCAATATTGCCGGCAACCATGCTGAGTTCTTCCAATCCCAGATTCACAAGACTGCCTTTTAACATATGGGCACTGGTAACCACGGTTTCAAACTCACCTTCATCAATGGCTTCATCAAGGCTGTCCATGGTATCCCTCAGATGGACGGAAGTATCTTTCAAAAAACTGCCCATCTGTTCAGCAGGGACACCGGCTATCTCGCGCAGATGTTTTTCAACGATCTCAATGAGTTCAGATTCCATGAAGCCTCCAAGCAATAATTCCGCAAGGACGGATAATCCCGCCCTTGCGCTACACATTACTCTTCACTTCGCAATTCTTCAACCAGATTAAGAAGTTCCTCAACCTCGGCTGAAAGCGAGCGGGTTCCTTCTGCGGCCATCTGACTGTTATGCGCGTTCTCTTCGGTCATGGAATCAATCTCACCGACACTGCGGTTGATTTCATCCGAGGTTGCGGACTGCTCTTCAGCGGCAGTTGCGATCGAACGCACCTGATCAGCGGAGCTACCGGCCAGTTCGACAATTTCATCCAGCATTTCACCGGAGGAGCGCGACAACTCAGTGGCTTTTTCCACAGCATCCACAGTGGAATCCATACCCTTGACGTTTTCACGGGTCAGCTTCTGAATGGAGCCGATACTCTGGTCAACTTCCTCGGTGGCACCGATGGTCTTTTCAGCAAGCTTGCGGACCTCATCAGCGACCACAGCGAATCCGCGTCCGGCATCTCCGGCACGGGCTGCCTCAATGGCCGCATTCAGGGCCAGCAGGTTGGTCTGGTCAGCAATATCATTGATCACGCCCAGCACATTACCGATATCCACAGCCTGCGCATCCAAATGCTCCATGGATTCCTTCAGGTTGGCAGTACGTTCCTGAATATTGCCCATGGCAACAATCACATCCTGCACCAGCCTTGCCCCCTCGCGGGCCTTATCCATGGACTGCGCGGAGCTTTCATTGGTCTCAGTGGCATTCTTGGCAACTTCAAGAACAGTCACGTTCATTTCTTCCATGGCGGTAGCGGTTTCAGTTACACGCTGCTTCTGGAATTCACTTCCGCGCTGGATTTCCTCGGCATTGCTGGAAACCTCGGCAGTAATGCTTGATACACGCTCAACCACTTCCTGCAGCCTCTCGGCGGCGGCAAGCATGCCTTCCTTCTTGGCACCTTCGGCCCTGATCTGGGCTTCGCGAGCCTCTGCGGCAGCATCTTCAGCAATACGGGCCTGTTCCTGTGCCTCGACTTCCTTGGCCTTGATGCTTTCAAGGTTAGCGGACAGGGTTCCGACCATGGTATTCAAAGCTTCCTGCAAAGTGCTAATTTCATTGCGCCCGTCAGGATTAAGGGAAACATCAAGATTACCTTCGGCAACCTCGGTAGCGGCCTCGGTGGATTCAACAAGAGGATTAACAATGGAACGAATCAGATAAATGGACAGCGGAAGTACGATCAGCAGCAGGACAGCACCGGCCCCAAGAACAATCTTCATGGTAAAGCCGTTGGCACTTTCACGCATGGCATCGCCCATCTTCCCGGTTTCCACTTCAATATTATCGATATAAACACCCGTACCGATCCACATGTCTGTTCCGGGAATCATCATGGCGTAACTGATCTTGGGTTGAACCCCGGCTCCGGGCTTTTCAAAGAAGTACTTCACATACCCGCCGCCGGAATGGGCAACCTTGTCAAGTTCCCGGATTAAGAGCAGACCGTTCTTATCCTTAAGTCCGCCAAGATCCTTGCCCTGCAAGGACTTCTTGGGCGGCATGACCATATTCACAGTTCCCTTGTATACAAAGAAATATCCGGAACCGTCCTTTTCAAAACGGACAGGATCAAGGGCTTCACGAATGAATTGGAGCCGCTCTTCAGGGTCCTTGAAATGCTTGATTTCTTCACCAATGGATAAGGCCATGCTCCGGGTCGCGACCTTGACCTTATCTTTCTGGTCCTGAAACATTATTTCTTCAGTACTGCTGACCCCGTAAGCAGTGATGTCCCGGATTGCACCCATAAAGAACGCACCGGTTACAACCAAAAAAATTACCATCAAAGCCAACAGCAGGAAAAAACGTGCGCCTATCGATAGATTCTTCAACATAGGCCCTCCCCTTGTTTGCGGATTTGGAAACAATATTTCCAGCCTTAGTTAATTTATACATCTTTGGTGGAGAAATTCAAAGTTTTTAGCGTTATTTTTATAAAAAAATAACACAAACAAAAACATTCATCGCTGTATTTTTCATACAAATGAATGTATCTCCTTTAATAAATATAAGCATTACCCTTCAAAACACCAGCAATAAAAAAGGCCGAAGACTTGCGTCTCCGGCCTTTTAAAGCATATTTTGCTATTACTAGATCACGTAATCAATTGCGTGACGGGAAGAGACCACCTGCTTGATGAATGCAACGCATTCCTGATGCAGGGGATGAACAGCATAAGCCTGCAGATCTTCCTTGCTGTCGAATTCAGAATAAAGCACGAGGCTGCATCCTTCAGGGGCTTCAAATACATCCAGACTGATTTCAACATGGTTGAGTTCGTCAATTTTGCCATTCAGGGCTTCGATCATTTCTTTAATCTTAAGCCCGTTCTCTGCCGCAGTTCCGCCGGCGGCTTCCTCTTTAAGGGTCCACCATACAATATGTTTAATCATTTTTCCTCCGTTCCGTAGTGCATATGAAGAACAGGACAATGGATTCGATATTTGGAGAGAGCATTAGAGCCTATTTTAGCAGGCTCCACAAGCACTAAAAATTCAGACTGTTCAAAATAATTTTTCAACAGTCTGCTAACTTCTGAGTTCTTCAACAAGTGCTACCAGCGCATCAACTTCACGGGAGAGCTCAGTTGCTGCCTCAGCGGCACGCATGCTGTTACGGGTATTTTCCTCGGTCATGGAATCAATTTCGGAGATGCTGCGGTTGATCTCATCAGAGGTGGCGGACTGCTCTTCCGCTGCGGTGGCAATAGACTGCACCTGCCCGGCTGCGTTCGCGGCCAGAGTCACGATCTCAGCCAGAACCTCACCTGAAGCACGGGAATGCTCAGTAGCTCCGCCAATAGATTCCACGGCGTTGTGCATACCTTCGATATTCTGTTTGGCCAGCCCCTGGATGGAGGAGATGGATTTATCAACTTCATCGGTAGCCCCGATGGTCTTTTCAGCAAGCTTGCGGACTTCGTCAGCTACAACCGCGAATCCACGTCCGGCTTCACCGGCACGGGCTGCCTCGATAGCTGCGTTCAAGGCCAGCAGGTTAGTCTGGTCAGCAATATCATTAATCACGCCCATGACATTACCGATCTCAATGGACTGGGTATTGAGCTGATCCATAAGCCTTTCAAGTTCATTAGTCTGGTCCTGAATACCGACCATGGACTCGATTGTCCCCTGTACTACACCCTGCCCTTCGGAGGCTTTATCTCGGGTCTGCTCAGTGTCTTCATTGGTTTCAGTTGCATTGCGCGCAACTTCCAGAACAGTGGCGTTCATCTCTTCCATGGCGGTTGCGGTCTCAGTGATACGCTGCTTCTGGAATTCACTGCCGTTCATGATTTCATTGGTGGAACTTTCTACATCGCGGGAAATCTTAACGATATTATTGAGCACGGTTTCAAGCTTGTTTGCGGCAGCAAGCATACCTTCGCGCTTGGCACCTTCAGCTTCTTTGCGGGCTTCTTCAGCCTCGGCAGCCATTTTCTGGGCCACACGGGCCTGCTCTGCGGATTCAGCTTCCTTGCGCTTGATGTCGGTCAGGTTCTCATCAAGGGTGGTGGTCATGGTGTTAATTGCCCGCTGCAGGGTGGAAATCTCACTGCGTCCGGTGGGATTGAGGGTAATTTTCAGATCACCTTCTGAAACGTTCACTGCAGCATCTGTTGCATCCTTAACTGGCCCAACGATGGAACGGACAATAACAATGCAAAGCGGGGTAAGTGCAAAAAGAAGCAGTGCCAGCATGATTAGCACAATCTTGGTTGTATCAGCTACAACGGCGTCATCAATAACGGTTCTGACACGCAGTTTTTCCGCTTCAATATTATCGATATAGACCCCGGTACCGATCCACATGTCAGTGCCGGGAATCATGGTCGCGTAAGCAAGTTTGGGCTGAAGTCCTTTGCCCGGCTTATCAAAAATATATTCTACAAACCCGCCCTGTCTGGCAGCACTGGAAAGATCCTTTACAAAGTAAACACCGTTTTTATCCTTTGCTCCGCTGAGATCCTTACCCTGCAAAGACTTCTTAGGCGGCAGGGCAACAACAGTGGTTCCTTTATATACAAAAAAATAACCGGATTTATCATTTTCAAACCTGAAGCCATCAATGGATTTACGTATGAAATCAACTTTAGCTTCTTCACCATCAACATTCCTGAGCTGTGCACCCAGAGATTCTGCCGCAGCGCGGGTGGCAACCTCAATCTTATCCTTCTGCCCTTTCAGCATAACGCTTTCAATTTCAGTAAGGCCTATATTTTCAACCTGACGAATCTCAGTCAGGAACATGGCCCCGCAGATAATCAAAAAAACCAGAACTGAAGCGAGCAGCAGAACAAAACGCCCGCCAATAGACAAATTTTTTAACATTTCTCTCTCCAAAACTTCATAACAATCTATAAAAATTAAACAAAAAGGACACGCCAGTGCGACAAAAGGTACATTTCTCACAACTTAATTGTCACAGTACATATTTATCGGAAACAAAACAATAAAAGTTAATGCTCATACCGTTATCAAAATCAATTATAAAACATGCACTCATGAATGTTTAACACAATAGACACAAAAAAGGCTTTTCCATCGGGCGAGCGAATGGAAAAGCCTTAAGTGCGCGGCCTGTAACCGGTGTTTTCAGTTGCGAGGTGAAGGTACCGGGTTTGGAGGCATTATTACATGCCGCAGCTTAAACCACTGTCCGCGACCGGCAAACATAGTCGCGGACAGTGAGCGTGTGTCATGTTTATTTTCTGCGGTCAGCCATGTATTCAGCGATGTGCTTAACTTCAAGGTCGAAACCTTTACGTTTTGCACCGCCGCGAATCTGCATTACGCAACCGGGGCAGTCGGTGAGAAGCACCTTGGCACCGGATTCTTTAGCGTTGTTGAGCTTTTTCTCCAGAAGCTGTTCGGAGATTTTGGGGAACTTCACAGAGTAGGTTCCGCCGAATCCGCAACAGACTTCTTCTTCAGCACTTTCCTTGTAATCAAGTCCTGCTTTTTCCATCAGGGCGCGGGGAGCTTCTTTCACGTCCAGACCACGGCAGAGGTGGCAGGGAGCGTGGTAGGTTACCGCGTCACCGGCGGAATCAAGGAAGTCTTCTTTTTCAACGCCGAGCACATCATTCATGAAAGAGCTGTAGTCGATGACCTTATCGGCGAATGCCTTCACACGCATAGCGTACTTGGGATCCTGTCCGAGCATCTTCACGTAGTTGTGCTTCAGGTGGGAAGCGCAGGAAGCACACATGGTGATGATATAATCGCAATCCACACCTTCGTATGCTCTCATGTTCTGAAGAGCCACTTCTTTAGCACCGTCCACTTCGCCCATCATCTGCAGGGGCAGACCACAGCAGGACTGATCCATGGGGTATTCCATGTCGATGCCTTTGTTCTTCATGGACTCAACGGTGGCTACGGACTGTTCGGGATATACGAAGTCCTGTACACAACCGGAGAACATGGCAACTTTGTACTTGGTTTCCGCAGGCTTGGCCGGCTTGACCTTGGCCCACATGTCACGGAACGGAACTTCAGCCACTGTGGGCAGTGCGCGAAAGTCGTGATCCGGGGCAAACATCATGGGCAGGTGACGCAGGAAGCCGTCTTTAGCTTTCACAGGCTTCTGGGCAGTCTTGGCGATGCGCAGGAACTTGTGGAAAAGCTTGCGGTTCTTCATCATTTTCGCGAGGAAGGAGGAGTACATGGGATGTCCTTCTTCTTCCAGAATGCGGGCCTGAATGTCTTTGATCAGGCCGGGCAGGTCGATTCCGCCTGCGCAGATTTCCTTACATGCTCCACAGTTAATGCAGTTTTGAACAAGGTTCTTGGCCTTGTCGGTACCGTGGTAGAAGTAGGTAAGGATGAGGCCGATAGCCCCGATATAGATATGGCCCATCTTGTGGCCGCCGACCATACGGTAGACAGGACAAACGTTGGCGCAAGCGCCACAGCGTACGCAGCGGTGAACCTGAGAGAACACCGGGTCCTTTGCGAGAGCGCGTCTTCCATTGTCCAAAAACACGAAGTGCACTTTCTTCCTGTCATCCTCAGCCGCAGCACACTCGTTGGACCCGGTGATCCAGGTAACATAAGAGGTGATGGCCTGCCCGGTTGCGTTACGGGGCAGAGCCTTGATCACACGCAGAGCGTCATGAAGTTTGGGGGTCAGTTTATCAAGACCCATGAGAGCTACATGAACTCTGGGCAGGGTGGTAGCCAGACGGGCGTTACCTTCGTTGGTAACCAGACCGATGGAACCGGTTTCAGCGATAGCAAAGTTACCGCCGGAAATACCCATGTCGGCATCAACAAATGCCTGACGAAGCTCGCGACGTGCAACCTTAACCAGAGCCTGAACGTCATCGCCCTGCTTCTGGCCGGTCACTTCGGAGAAAAGATCGCTGACCTGATGGCGGGAAAGATGAATCGCAGGCATAACCATGTGCGAAGGACCTTCCTTACGCATCTGGATGATCCACTCACCAAGGTCGGTTTCAACAACCTTAAGGTTGAGATCATCTTCAAGGTGATGGTTGAGCAGGGTCTCTTCCGCAGTCATGGACTTGGATTTAACAATGGTCTTACAATTTTCTTCCACAGCGATGCGGCCGATGATTTCATTGGCTTCTTTTGCATCCTTTGCAAGATGAACCACTGCGCCGCGTTTTTCGGCTTCTTCCTTGAACTTGGCGAAAAGCTCATCCAGTCTCTGGGCGGAAGCGTCTTTGGCATCTGCAATTTCAGCGATGAGCGCTTTTTCGTCCATGTCTTTGAACGCATTGGCACGGCTGCCGCGGTAGGCAACAGCGAAGTTGTCCATTGCTGTTCTCAAAAAATCATTATCAAGGGATTCCCTGATCTCTTTTCTGTATTCTTTAAGATTCTTAGCGTCCTGCATGATTAGTCCTCCAGAAGAAGAATATGAAGTTCAAGGGGACCGTGTACGCCGATGGCGAGAACGCGCTCGATGTCGGCAGTACGGCTGGCACCGGTGATGAATGCAGTGTAGTTGCCTTCCATCATGTTGCCTTCCATCCATGATTCGAGATCATAGGAGTTATCCACGAGCTTGGACTTGGGCAGAACTGCCACGTGGAATTCACTGATCATGGTGGCCAGTCTTAATTCTTCTCCGGGACAGTTGAGAACGATAGTACCGGTCTCGGCAATGCCGTGGTCGGCATAGGTAAAAGCGATATCAATGCCGCCGAGATGGTTGCGGACGCTATCTTTGATCATGGTAAAACCGTTTTCTTCACACTGTTTTTCCAGTGCGGTTGCTTCCTTCTTTGCAAGGGCGGGAGCAACGATGGTTTTACCGGTCTTGGTTGCACAGAGTTTCTCAGCATCGCTGGAAAGGTTTTGTTCACAACCGGAAATGAGCATTTTACAGGCGTCTTTTTTTCCGCAGAGATCCATTGTGTACGCATAAGCTTCATCCAGAGAAGAAATCTCTGTCACTACAGCGGACACAAGCTCAGCTTTATCGGTAAAAAGCTTTACACTTTCAGATTTAGCTGTCATTTTTCCCCCAAATACGATGGACGATGTTATTAAAACATCTTCCGTTAATATTTCCGTTTTGCCACCATCCCTTCCACAAGATGGGGGCACAGCCTCTTCCACAGGCTGCTACGGACCGTTTCCTTCAGGCAGTGCTTCTTAAGTTGCAATAATCGCAATAAAAAGTTGCCTGTCCATTTCTTTTACCGGGGTGAAGTCTTCCACACTTCACCCCGGTTTTTTCAATATATACTTTCTACAGTCCGAGAACTGCTACAGTATCGTTTGCGATTTCGAGTTCTTCGTTAGTGGCGATGATAGCTACTTTCACAGCACTGTCGTCATCACTGATAAAGGAGGGAGTGCGATCCCAGTTCCAGTTCTTGTCGTTGTTTACGGAGATTCCGAAAGACTCAAGACCGGAAAGAGTGCGTGCGCGGTATTCGGGATCGTTTTCACCGATACCTGCGGTGAAGACGATGCAGTCAACCTTGCCCAGCTCAAAGCAGTAGGAACCGATGAACTGGCGCACTTTGTGGCAGGCCATGTCCAGAGCGAGTTCAGCCTGCTTGTCGCCTTCTTCGATGCGGGCATGGATGTCGCGCAGGTCGTTGGATCCGCAGATTCCTTTAAGGCCGGAATCGTTGGTCAGGACTTTTTCAACACCTGCTACGTCGGTGCCCAGCTTCTCAGCCAGAACGCCTACGATTGCGGGGTCGATATCACCGCAGCGGGTACCCATGATGATACCGGCCAGAGGGGTCATACCCATGGAGGTGTCGTAGCACTTGCCGTTCTTAACTGCTGCGAGGGAACCGCCGTTACCGAGGTGAACGGTAACGATGTTGCACTCTTCAAGAGGCTTGCCGAGCAGTTTTGCGGTTTCGCGGGCAACAAACTTGTGGGAAGTGCCGTGGAAACCGTAACGGCGGATACCGAACTTTTCATACATTTCGTAAGGAATACCGTAGGTGAAAACCTTGGGTTCCATGGTCTGGTGGAAAGCGGTATCAAAAACTGCAACCTGACGAACGCCGGGGAAAAGTTCCATGGCGGTTTCGATTCCGGTAAGGTTACCGGGGTTGTGCAGGGGTGCCAGAGGAATGTTGGCCTTGATGCCTTCGATGACTTTTGCGTCAACTTCAGCAGGCTCGGTGAAAGTTTCACCGCCGTGAACTACACGGTGACCGATGGCTGCGATTTCAGCCTTGTCTTTTACAACACCCTTGTCAGCGTCGGTGAGGATGTTGATAACCTCGACCATTGCTTCTTTGTGGGTGGGGAAAGGTTTTTCAAAAACTTCCTTTCCGTCGGTCTTGTAGGTCATGGTGCCCATGTCCTCGCCGATACGTTCCACAATACCGGAAGCGAGGTCATCTTTGCTGGTCATATCGAGAAGCTGGTATTTAAGAGAAGAGCTACCAGCGTTAATTACTAAGATTTTCATTTAGATCTGTCCTTTTTCGGCTGCTGCCTGAATTGCAGTGATTGCGACGGTGTTAACAATATCCGGTACGGTACAACCTCTGGAGAGGTCGTTTACAGGCTTGTTCAGACCCTGAAGTACGGGGCCGATTGCCACGGACTGCTCAGCGGAACGCTGTACAGCCTTGTAAGTGTTGTTACCGGTGTTCAGGTCGGGGAAGATAAATACGGTGGCTTTACCGGCTACCTCACTGTCGGGCAGCTTGGTTTTAGCTACGGAAGGATCGATAGCCGCATCATACTGGATGGGACCTTCGAGTTTCAGTTCAGGATTGCGTTCCTTGGCAATCTTGACCGCTTCCTTGACTTTCTCAACGTCAGCACCCTTACCGGACTGGCCGGTGGAGTAAGACATCATGGCCACACGGGGTTCAACACCGAAAATCTTCGCGGTCTGGGCGGAGTTCAATGCGATCTCGGCCAGCTGTTCCGCGTTGGGGTTCGGGTTTACTGCGCAGTCACCGAAGACAAGAACTTTATCTTTCAGGCACATCAGGAAGACACTGGATACGATGGAAGCATCAGGCTTGGTCTTGATGAACTCAAAAGCGGGACGGATGGTCTGGGCGGTGGTGGTTACAGAACCGGAAACCATACCGTCGGCATCACCCTTCTGCACCATCATGGATGCGAAGTAAGTGGGATCGAGCATACGGTCGCGGGCATCGGACATACGGATGCCTTTGTGTTCGCGAAGCTTGAAGTAGGTTTCGCAGTAGTCGTCGAACTGGGGTGCGGATTCGGGATCGAGGATACGCACGCCGTCCATTTCAAGACCGAGCTGGGAAATCTTACCGGCGATCTCCTCGGCCTTACCGAGCAGAACGATATCAGCAACACCGCGACGGGTCAGCATATCAGCAGCGCGCAGAACACGCTCACCGGTGCCTTCGGGCAGAACGATGGTCTGCTTGTTGGCTTTGGCTTTCTGGACCAGCTTGTACTCAAACATTTTGGGAGTAACCTTGCTGGACTTGCTGGTAACCAGACGGTGTCTCAGTTCGTCGGCGTTGACGCTTGCTTCGAAAGTACCGAGAGCAGAAGCAGTCTTGCGCTGATCTTCAGGATCGATTCTGCCGTACAGTTCACTCAGCAGCTGGGTGGTACGGTAGGTGTTGGTGGATACGGAAAGGATGGGAGTGGGAACACCGGTCCAACCTTCGATGAGACGGTGAACACTCGCGCTGGGCTGCAGTCCGCCGGTCAGCAGAATACCGGAAATATCCGGAAAAGAACTGGAGAGACGGGAAGCCAGTGAGCTCAAAATGATATCAGAGCGGTCACCGGGGGTGATGATCAGGCTGCCGTCTTCAATGTATTCAAGAAAGTTGCCGATACGCATAGCCGCGATAACGTAGTCATCTACGAGGGTATCGAGTCTTCCGTGGCCGTAGAGAACAGAACCGTCCAGCCATTTGCGAACGTCGTTCATGCTGGGGTTGCCCAGACTTTCATTTTCATCAATACCGTAAACGAGAAGTTCCTGAGTACATCTGGTCTTGCATTTAATGCTGGACAGGATTTCAGTTTTTTCCTCGTCGGTAGCGGTCAGCCTGTTGATGATAGCGGCGACGGTGTCTACGCCTTTGTCTTCGAGTGCATCGATTACGAGCTGGGTGGATGCGATAATGTCGTCAGCACTCTTCCCTCTTCCGTTTGCAACGAGAAGTACGGGACAGCTGAGGTTGGCGGCAATTTCCGCGTTGATGTCGAACTCGAAGTTCTGGTCTTTACCCTGAAAGTCGGTTCCTTCGCAAAGCACGAAATCATACTTCTCTTCAAGTTCACTGTACTTGTTGAGAATGTTTTCCAGCAGCAGGGAATGCTTGCCGCTGTTAATGAGTTCCCTTGCTTCCTTCAGAGTGTAGGCATAGGTATCTTCATAGCTGATATCCAGATTGAAGTGCTTCATGATCAGATTGATATCGTGATCACGATCACCGGACTGGCTATCATTGATGATGGGCCTGAAGATAGCGACATGCTGTAGATCTCTCAGCAGCAGTTGCATCACGCCGAGAGCAATGGCAGATTTTCCGCTCTTCTCTTCAGTGGCAGTGATGTAAAGGTTTTTAGACACTGGGATTATCTCCTGTGTAAAAGCGCAGACAGCTGGAACCTTCAGAGC
Source organism: Desulfovibrio sp. JC010 (assembly GCF_010470675.1). Taxonomy (NCBI): domain Bacteria; kingdom Pseudomonadati; phylum Thermodesulfobacteriota; class Desulfovibrionia; order Desulfovibrionales; family Desulfovibrionaceae; genus Desulfovibrio; species Desulfovibrio sp. JC010. The sequence goes on along the minus strand of NZ_VOIQ01000007.1, from coordinate 217,491 downwards.
CGCATTTGAAGAGTCCGCGCGATTTCAATAGTTCATCTTGGGCCGGATCAGACTAAAATGATCCTACAAACCCGGAAAATTGCTTCCAGCCAATCCCTATTGGAACGTTTTTTAGTGAAGTAGTCCAGAATGAAATCATTCTGGACTACTTTCGTATACTACTAGAGGGAATCGGCGTAGATTTCGAGAACGTGTTTTACCTCTACTCCACCACCGGTCTGGGAAAGCATGTCACCGAGCTGCATCATGCAGGCGGGACAACCGGTAGCCGCGATATCGGCACCTGCGTCGCGGACATTGCCCGCTTTACGCTCACCGATGCTCTTGGAGAGGTCGTAATGGTAAAGGTTGAAAGAACCACCGCAGCCGCAGCAACGGTTGGCTTCGTTCATTTCCTTGAATTCCACGTTATCGCTCAGTTTCAGCAAGGTACGGGGCTGTGCAGCAACACCAAGGGATTTAGAGAGGTGACAGGGGTCGTGGTAGGTAACGACCTTTCCGCCCTTCTTGGGTTCTGCAGGAGCCTTAACGCCCACGATGTCAACGAGGAATGCGTTAATATCCATAGTCTTGGCTGCAAGATCCTTAACTTTTTCAACAAAAACAGGATCTTCATTATCAATCATTTTAGGCCAGGTCTCATGAAGTGTGGCTGTGCAGGTAGCACAGGGAGTCACCAGATAATCAAAGGTTCCGTTTTCGAAAGCCTTGATATTCTGCTTCATAAGAGAAACCATGGTATCCTGGTCACCGGAAGCCAGTGTGGGGATACCGCAGCAGGCCTGTCCCTTGGGCAGGAAGATTCCCACACCGTGGTGCTCAAGAATCTTGATTGCCGCATGGCCGACGTTGGGGAACATTTTGTCCACAACACAGCCGGGGTAGAACGCTACTTTCAGGCCGGACTTGCCGCGGGGGGTATCCAGCTGCGGATAATCCTTGCGAAAAGGCTTTTTAGCCAGAGGCATGAAGTGACGTTCGCCGAGGAGCGGGTTCAGCATGGCACAGCTTGCAGCACCGGAGGCCTGGTCGGCGATCTTTGCAAACGGACCCTGAAACTTCGCACTCATCTCGGTCAGAGTGTTGAACAGTTTGGGACGGGTAAGCAGTCCCTTGAAGATCATCTTCTTGGTCGCGGAAAGACCCTTGAACTGGGTAACAATCACGCGGGCTTTCATGAAGATATCCATGATCTTTACGCCGGAAGGACAGTTTGCTGCACAGGAACCGCAAAGCAGACATCTGTTCAGCTTGTCGTTAACCTGATCGGCGTCCTTAACCATCTCATGAGCCAGCTTTTCGAGCAGAGCGATCTTGCCGCGGGTTACGTCGGCTTCCTGCATGGTCTCGGCGAAGACAGGACATACTGCCTGACACATACCGCACTTCATGCAGGCGACCATCTGGTCGTCCAGCTCCATGAGGTTTTGTGCTAATTGCTTGAGATCTTCCATGCTATACGTCTCCGATGATCTTGGTGGGGTTCAGGATGCCCTTCGGATCAATGGCACGCTTCATTTTCAAGGAGTACTCAAGGGTAGCCTTGGAAGTTTCTTTTTCCATCCACTTGGACTTTGCCATACCGATGCCGTGTTCGCCGGAAAGGGTTCCTTTCAGGGAGAGAGCTACGTCAAAGATTTCGTCGACAGCTTCTTCTACACGGTGGAATTCTTCCTTATCGCGGTTATCGCAGAGGATGGTCGGGTGCAGGTTACCGTCACCGGCGTGACCGAAGGTACCGATGTCGAGCTTGTACTTCTTGGCAATCTTATCCAGACCTTCCATCATTGCAGGAATCTGGGAGCGCGGTACGGTAGCATCTTCGAGAACGGTAGTCGGTTTTGCACGGGCAAGGGAAGGCAGCGCGTTGCGACGAGCAAACCAGAGAGCTTCACGCTCTTCAGCGGTTTCAGCCATTTTAACTTCTTTAGCGCCGCACTTGGTGCAGATATCAACAACTTTCTGAGCATCTTCGATAACTTCAGCCTGATGACCGTCAACTTCGATAAGCAGGATAGCGCCCGCATCGGTGGGCAGACCGGCTTTGGTGAAGTCTTCTACGTAACGGATAACAGAGTTATCGAGGAATTCCAGAGTACAGGGTACGATGTGGTTCGCGATGATGGCAGCAACGGTTTCAGAAGCAGTCTGAACGTTGGGGAAAATTGCCATCATAGCCTTGGAAGCCTTCGGCGGCGGAACGAGCTTGAGGATGATGTTGGAGAACACACCAAGGGTTCCTTCGGAAGCAACCATGAGCCCTGCGAGGTTGTAACCGGTAACACACTTAACAGTGCGGGATCCGGATTTGATCAGGTCACCGTGTGCGTCATAAAAATCCATACCCATGACGTAATCTTTGGTAACACCGTATTTGAGTCCGCGGAGTCCGCCTGCGTTCTCGGCAACGTTACCACCGATGGTGGATACTGCCTGAGAGCCCGGATCCGGGGGATAGAAAAGTCCTTTGGAAGCAACCTGTGCTGCAAACTGTGCAGTTACAACACCGGGTTCTACTACTGCGTAGAGGTCTTCTTCGTTGATTTCGAGGATTTTGTTGAGACCGTTGGTCAGAACAACAACGCCGCCGGGATGGGGAATGGTTCCGCCGGAGAGGTTGGTGCCTGCGCCGCGAACAGTCATGGGAAGACCGTGTTCATTACAAAGCGCGGTTACGGGACCGAGCTGTTCGGTGGTGGTGGGTTTGATTACCAGTGCAGGTACCTGGGGATCGAGTACTGCGGAATCGTAAGAGTAAGCGTGGAGGTCAGCTTCTTCGTGCATGACATTTCCAGCACCTACAATCTTTTCAAAGTCTTTGGCTAATTTAGCGTTGGACATGTTTTTTTGCTCCTGAATCTAAAAAACAATCTTGGTATATATTAATCCGACTAATTAAAACCCGCGACCGGAGCCGTCTCCGGTCGCGGGAGGACGTATTTAATTAGAACAGAGTGGGGTACATTACGAAGGAAAGTACGCAGGCTACGATACCTACAACCGCGCCGTATACGAGGAAGGGCCATACGGTGCGCTTGAGGATCTGACCTTCCATACCGGAGAGACCGACAACTGCACATGCTGCAACGATGTTGTGGATGCAGATCATGTTACCCATTGCGCCACCAACAGCCTGTGCGGCTACGATGATCTGGCGGGGCAGGTCGAGTTTAGCAGCTACGCCCCACTGGAATTCAGCGAAGAGCAGGTCGGATACGGTGTTGGAACCGGTGATGAAGGAACCGAGACCACCAACGAAGGAGGCGAACATGGGCCAGGTCTGGCCTGCGAGACCGGATACAGCTTCGGCCAGTGCCAGAGGCATGGACATGTAACCGTTGGGGTTCAGGGCTGCATCAGCAATACCGGAACCGCGGAAGATGGATACCAGCGCAACGGAGAAGAACAGTGCGATGGTGGGGTTCTTCATTTTCGCGATAGCTTCTTTCCATGCGGTAGCAGCTTTAGCAGCAGGCATGCCGTGGATGAAGATGGTCAGTACTGCGACCAGTGCGAAAGGAATGGTACCGGGGAGGTACAGAACCTTGATGGAGTTGTTAACGGATTCGAAACCGAGGATGTTCTTAAAGGGAATTGCAACACCTGCGAGCATGCCTTTGAGGCCGAGCTCGGGGATACGGGTGATTACAAGGATCAGACCGATGAGAATGTAAGGGGTCCATGCTTTGAGCTGGCTCATGTGAGCTTTGAACTCACCGGAGTTTTCAGCGGAAACAGTACCGGTCCATTCAGCATCCCAAGTGGAGGGTGCGCCGAAGTCCCAGGTTTTTTCGGGTACGCAGAAACCGTTTTTAGCACCGAGAACAGCGATACCGAGACCTACGAGACCACCAAGCAGGGAGGGGAACTCAGGTCCTACAAACCATGCGGTGAAGAGGTAAGGTACGGAGAAAGCGGTGGATGCGAAAAGGGAGAATTTCCATGCGCCGAAACCTTCAGACCAGCTCTTGTTCTCACCGAAGAAACGGGTCATGAAGCCGAGCATGAACAGGGGCAGGATGTAGATCATGGGGATGTGCATTACAGTCGCCCACTGACCGATTACTGCGTCGAAAGCTTCCATGGAGTTGAAGTTCAGGCCGGGAACTGCTGCTGCAACAGCCTGGTCAACATAAGAGGTCAGGTATTTCATACCGAGGATAACCGGGGTACCGACAGCACCGAAGGTTACGGGGAAGGAGTTGTATACCAGACACATTACAACTGCGCACAGAGGGGGGAACCCGAGGCTGAGGAGCAGCGGTGCTGCCAGAGCTGCGGGAGTACCGAAACCTGCGGCACCTTCAATGAATGCGGCGAACAGGTAACCGATGATCAGAACCTGTACGCGGCGGTCACGGCTGATGCCCTGGAATCCGTACTGGATGGTTTCCATACCGCCGGAATACTGCAGGGTGTAAAGAATGATAATCGCACCGAATACGATAATGAGAACGCCGATAGCGGTGATAAAACCGTGGACAGTAAGAGCTGCAACGTAAGATGCGGGCAGGTTCCAGACGGCGATTGCGCCTGCAACAGCAGAGAGCCATGCAACGGGCATAGCTTTAGTAGCGGGCCAACGCAGGCCGACCATCAGTACCATTGCCAGTACGATCGGGATGATCGCTACGAGGGCCAAAATTCCTACAGACATGTTTCCTCCTTAAGCAAAAAGAAATGCTTTTGTTCTTGCCGCTCTCTGATGAAAACGCATTCATCATACCACATAAGAACGGCAACGGTTCAACGTTTTTTTAAAAGTCTGCTGAAATGACTTTCTACCCTGCCCTCCTCTTGCTGCGACACCTTCCACGTATTCGCAGAGAGAGGGGGTGCTGCGGACGGGCCACCTGTGCAGGCCCGTCCGCAGCGCGGGTGGTGCTATTCGCCTTGGCTGTAATCAGCCGCGGCCATGTGTTTCAATATTTCGTACCGTTCGTTGTAATCTTTTTCGATTTTCGCACGGTATTCTTTGGATGCTTCGGGGTTGAGACGCTCAAGCAGGCCGTAGCGGTTTTCGCCGGCCATGAACTCCTGCATGGTTCCGTCGGGAGCTTTGGACTCCAGAACGAAGGGGTTCTTGCCTTCGTCAGCAAGCAGGGGGTTGAAGCGGTAGAGAGGCCAGTAACCGGAATCTACTGCCAGCTTCATTTCAAGCTGGGTCTTACCCATACCCTTGCGGATACCCTGGTTGATGCAGGGAGCGTAGCAGATTACGAGAGAAGGACCGGGGTAAGCTTCCGCTTCCTGGATTGCCTTCATGAACTGCTGCTTGTTTGCGCCCATGGATACGGAAGCAACGTATACGTAACCGTAGCTCATCATCATGCGGCCGAGGTCTTTCTTGCCGGTGTTCTTACCACCTGCTGCGAACTTGGCGATGGAGCCGAGGGGGGTCGCCTTTGAGGACTGACCACCGGTGTTGGAGTATACTTCAGTATCCATTACGAGGATATTGATGTCGCGACCGGAAGCGAGCACGTGGTCAACACCGCCGAAGCCGATGTCGTATGCCCAGCCGTCACCACCGAATACCCAGAGGGATTTCTTGGTGAACAGGTCTTCCATGTCTGCAATCTCAGCGAGAAGTTCGGTCTGGGGAGCACCGTAGATGCCGTCCACAACTTTCTGACCGTACTCTTCGGAGAGTGCTGCGTTGTCTTTGTTTTCCAGCCAGCCTTTCATGTCAGCTTCGAGTTCAGCGGGAACGCCTGCTTCGACAGCTTCAGTCACGAGGTCAGCCAGCTTTTCACGGCGGTGGGATACACCCATTTCAAGGCCGTAACCGAACTCAGCTGCATCTTCGAACAGGGAGTTGCCCCAGGTGGGACCGTGACCGTTCTTGTTGGTGCAGTAAGGAGTGGTCGGAGCGGATGCACCCCAGATGGAGGAACAACCGGTGGCGTTTGCAATGATCATGCGTTCGCCGAAGAGCTGGGTAATAGCTTTAACGTAGGGAGTCTCACCGCAACCGGAGCAGGCGCCGGAGAATTCCATCAGCGGACGCTGGAACTGGGAACCCTTAACAGAAGTTCTGGTCATCAGGTTATCCTTTTCGGGGATAGTCTGGGAGAACTCGAGGTTGGGAACTTCAGTGGGGGTCTGGGTAGCGATGGGCTTCATGACCAGAGCGGACTCTTTTGCGGGGCAGATGTCTGCGCAGTTGCCGCAACCGAGGCAGTCCTGAGCGTAAACCTGCATGCGGTACTTGAGACCTTTGAGCTCTTTACCTTTCGCATCGAGAGTTGCGAAGGTGTCGGGAGCGTCTTTCAGCTCTTCTTCAGTTACGAGAACGGGACGGATAGCTGCGTGCGGGCAGACAAATGCACACTGGTTACACTGAATGCAATTTTCAGGCAGCCATTCGGGAACGTTGATAGCAACGCCGCGTTTTTCGAACTGAGCAGTGGAAAGAGGGAAGAGGCCGTCAGGCTCAAAAGCGGAAACAGGCAGGTTGTCACCTTTCTGAGCAAGGATGGGACGGACAACATCAGTGATGAATGCCGGCTCATCAGATACGGCCGCTTCGTCTTCAGTGAGGTTTTTCCAAGATTCGGGAACAGTGATTTCAACAAGGTTGGCAACAGCCTGATCAACAGCAGCGTTGTTCATGTTGACGATCTTGTCGCCTTTCTTGCCGTAAGCTTTCTTGATGGATTCTTTGAGGTACGCAACAGCGTCGTCAAAAGGAATAACATCAGCAAGCTTGAAGAATGCAGTCTGCATAACCATGTTGATGCGACCGCCGAGACCTACTTCAGCTGCGATTTTAACAGCGTCGATGGTGTAGAACTTAAGGTTCTTCTCAGCGATGGTGCGACGCAGTTCTACGGGAAGTTCCTTCTCCATGTCTTCAGCAGACCAGGGAGAGTTGATCAGGAAGGTTCCGCCTTCTTTGATGCCTTCGAGCAGGTCGTACTGGTGCACGTAGCTGGAGTTGTGGCATGCAATGAAGTCCGCGCTGGTTACGAGGTAGGTGGACTGGATGGGATCATTACCGAAACGCAGGTGGGACATGGTGATACCGCCGGACTTCTTGGAGTCGTAAGCGAAGTATCCCTGTGCGTACATGTCGGTTTTGTCACCGATGATTTTGATAGCCTGCTTGTTGGCACCGACAGTACCGTCAGCACCGAGACCCCAGAACTTACACTGAACAGTTCCAGCAGGAGTGGTATCCATTTCGGCACCCACTGCGAGGGAAGTGTTGGTAACGTCGTCTTCGATACCGACGTTGAAGTGGTTCTTGGGACCGGCAGCTTTCATGTTGTCGAATACTGCTTTAACCATGTTGGGGCGGAACTCTTTGGAACCGAGACCGTAACGGCCGGCGGTAACAACGGGGTTCATGCCGCTTTCCATGAATGCGGTGCAGACATCCTGATACAGGGGATCGCCGAGGGAGCCGGGCTCTTTGGTGCGGTCCAGAACAGTGATGTTGGTGGTGGTTGCGGGGAGTACGTTGAGGAAGTACTCGGTGAGGAAGGGGCGGTACAGACGTACTTTGATGAGACCCACTTTTTCACCGTCGGCAACAAGCTTGTTGACAACTTCTTCAATGGCTTCACAACCGGAACCCATGGCAACGATGACTCTTTCAGCTTCTTCGTGACCTACGTAGTCGAAAGGCTTGTAGTAACGTCCGGTCAGGTCGCCTACTTTCTTCATGCAGTTGGTAACGATAGCAGGAAGCTGGTCGTAGAAACCGTTAGCTGCTTCACGAGCCTGGTAGTAAATATCAGGGTTCTGGGCAGTACCGCGAATGGAGGGATTCTCAGGATTCATTCCTCTTGCGCGGAAAGCTGCAACTGCGTCCCAGTCAACCAGAGACTTCATGTCTTCGTAATCGATAACTTCGATCTTCTGGATTTCGTGGGAGGTGCGGAAACCGTCGAACATGTGCAGGAAAGGCACGCTGGATTCGATGGATGCGAGATGGGAAATAAGGGCGATGTCCATACATTCCTGTACAGAGCTGGATGCCAGCATGGCGAAACCGGTCTGGCGGCAGGCCATTACGTCCTGATGATCACCGAAGATTGAAAGTGCCTGTGCAGCGATAGCGCGGGCGGAAACATGAAAAACGCCGGGAAGAAGTTCACCGGAGATTTTGTACATGTTGGGGATCATAAGCAGGAGACCCTGCGATGCAGTATAAGTAGAAGTAAGAGCACCCGCTGCGAGAGCACCGTGAACGGCACCGGCAGCACCAGCTTCGGACTGAAGCTGTTTTACGTTGAGTACCTGACCGAAAATGTTCTTACGGCCCTGCGCTGCCCATTCTTCAGCAACTTCACCCATGGTGGATGAGGGAGTGATGGGATAGATGGCTGCAGTGTCACTCATCGCGTAGGAAACGTGAGCGGTAGCAGTGTTACCATCCATAGTTTTCATGTTCTTAGCCATTAAAAAAGCTCCTTAAGAGAATTAATGTAAAACCTCACCGAGTAATTAAAAACCTTGCAAAAACAATCGGAACCCACGGCGCAAGGTTGAACACTCACATAAGCCCTAGTTATCAATTTGCGTGCCAAGACTGTTTTAAGCCATAAACACAAGCAGAATCAGCCGGTTACATTCAAACAACTCTAATTGAGAAGGGTATTCACTCCACTCAGTCCGAAAATTAAGACAAATCACCTGCCTCAAACTCTTAATTTTCCCGTTGCCGAAATGTAAACGGGCCCCAAAAGCCCGCAGGCTAAGGATTTCAGTTCTGAACACACAAAAAAAAGCCCTGTCTTCAAAAAAAGACAAGGCTTAGTCTTAAAAACCAGACTGAACAGTTATTCAATGATTATTTTAACCCAAACAAGTTACAACAGGTACTCACTTGCCCTAATCATTTATCCCGTGCTTTTTAAGCAGAGCATAGAAATGGGAGCGGGAAAGACCTGATATTTTTAAGATATATGCAGTCTCTCCGGGATGTCGCAGGAGCAGTTCTTCAAGGTATTTTTTCTCAGCCATACCCTTGAAAACTTTTAGCGGCGGCAATTCATCTGCAAGAATGTCAGATACCACAGTATCAAACACTGAATCTTGATTCAATTTCAACGAGTCCTTTTTTTCAGACACCAAGTTCTGCTTTAACTCGGCTGCAGGCTGCGGAGCGGACTTTTCCAGCTGAACAGCATGGCTGCCGCTCTTTTTTAAATTGGATTTAGCCATCTTGATACGCAGGGCATCGGAAAGATGCATGGCATAAATGGTATTGCCGGACCCGGCAGCAACAAAAGCCTGCTCTACGATATTAAACAGCTGGCGAACATTGCCCGGCCAGTCGTAATTCTCCAGCACATCATAAAAATCTGAGTTGGCAACCTTGGGCGGAACCCCGTACTGCGCGCTTAAACGCGAAAGATGAAAGGAGGTCAGCTCACGGATATCCCCTCCCCTGTCGCGCAGGGCCGGGAGGTAGATATGAATGGTCTGGATGCGGTAAAGCAGGTCCTGCCGGAACTCGCCGCGGGCTACCATGGCTTCAAGATCACGGTTGGTGGCCGCTATGAGCCTGAAATCAGACTTGAACTCCCGGTTCTCACCCACCGGACGGTAAGTACGCTCCTGAAGCACTCGCAAAAAGGACTTCTGCACAGCAAGAGGCATCTCCCCCACTTCATCGAGAAACAGGGTTCCCTTGTCCGCCAGCGGGATCAACCCCTTGCGGTCGGCCTGCGCTCCGGTAAAAGAACCGCGCTTGTGCCCGAAAAGAGTGGATTCCACCAGAGTTTCGGTCAGGGAGGCACAGTCAACCACAACAAAATTATTGTCGGCCCGTCTTGAATTCTCATGAATGGTCTGGGCGAAAAGCTCTTTCCCTGTTCCGGTCTCACCGTTGACCAGCACGTTGGCATCCGAACCTGAAGCATGGGCCACCAGATCATAACAACCTTTGATCTCGGCACTTTTACCCACAATATTATCGAGATTCAGGGCCACACACTGGGCCTTGTTCTGCTTTTCATTATGAAATTCCAACGCCCGGCGCATGGACAGGGTAATCTGCTTAACCGAAGAAGGCTTGACCAGAAAATCCCACGCGCCGCCCTGAATAGCCAGTTCGGCCCCGTCGGCATCTCCTTTTCCGGTCAGGATAATTACCTCCGGCTTACCGGAGGAATCCTTTACCTGCTGCAGATAATCCAGCCCGTTGCCGTCCGGCAGAGAGATATCAAGAAACACAAGATCAAAATCAGCGGCCTTAACCTTGGCAAGCCCGTCTTTCAGATTGTAGGAACTGACAGCCTCATGCCCGGTCCGGGCGATAAGGCTTTCAATTGTCTCGCATACCTGAACATCATCATCAATAATCAGAATTCTACCCATTTATGTTCTCCGTAGAAGAAAGAACTTCTCGAATTGCGTCAGCGATCACATTTTTATTATACGGCTTCATCAGAACTCTCCTGACACTCTTAACATCATATTCAGAATCCGACACGTAACTGAGCACATTGCGTCTGCCGGAAACAACAAGAATCGGCAGCTCCGGGGCCACATCCTGCACCATGCGGGCCAGTTCCAGCCCGTTGGTATGCGGCATGTCGTAGTCAGTTATCATCAAATCAAATCGTCCGGGCTCATCTACAATCAAGCTAAACGCTTTTTCCGGAGAAGCAAGGGCCGTCACTTCATAACCCAGACTTTCCAGAATACGCGGCGTGGTTTCCAGCTGGTCTTCATCATCCTCAACAAAGAGAATATTTTCCTGCCCCATGGGCAAGGCACCGTAACTCTTGCGCACAACATCACGCAGCTGGCCCTGCACCGGAAGGAAAATTTCAAAACAGGTCCTCACATCCGGAGTACTGCTGACCGAGATGCCGCCGCCATGCCCTTTGATCAGCCCGTGCACAACGGCAAGCCCCAGCCCTGTTCCTTCAGCCTTGCCTTTGGTGGTAAAGAAAGGATCAAAAATCTTATCCAGAATTTCCACCGGAATCCCCGGACCATTGTCAGTAATTTCCAGACGCAGGTAAACTCCGGGCGCAACCCGCATGAACTGGGCCTGCTCATCTTCAACTTCCACGGTGGTCAGGGTAACATCAATATTGCCGCCCCGCCCTTTCAGGGAATGAAAGGAATTGGTACACAGGTTCATGATCACCTGATGAATCTGGGTCGGGTCGGCCATAACCAGCGGCGCGCCTTCCGGGACATTGGCTGATACCCGAATATTGCGCGGCAGGGAAGCTTTAATAAAATCTACGGTCTCCTTGACCACCTCACCGATAGCAGTTGCCTTGAACCCTTCCTGCGAGGGACGGCTGAAGGTCAGAATCTGCTTAACCACCCGGCTTCCGCGCTGGGCAGCCTTAATGGCCCGGTCAAGGTCCTTATAGGTCAGGGTTCCTTCCTCGATATCGCTCAAAGCAAGCTCCACCGAGTTCATGATCGAGGTCAGGATATTATTGAAATCGTGGGCAATTCCACCTGCAAGGGTACCGATAGCTTCCATTTTCTGCGATTGCAGAAGCTGTTTTTCAAGGTTGACTTTACGGGTCACGTCTTCAGCAGTTGAAAGTGTGCCCACTACCGCCCCTTTTTCATTGTAAAGGGGAACCTTGTTGATCTCCAGCCAGACCGGCTCCTCACCGTCCCGGATCAGGGACCAGTTAATACCCATACGCGGCTTGCCAGTCTGGAGCACTTTCTTATCCCAGACCGCAGCCTGCTCTGCAAACCTTTTATGCACCTCAATCTCGGAGTCAGTCAGCCCCACCAGCGACCACGGGGAACCCAGCCCGAAAAAGTCAGTAAATGAATGGTTGGCCCCCAGATACTGCTGTTTCTTATCCTTCCAGCAGATCAAAAGCGGGATGGTATCCATAAGGATTTCCTGAAATGAAAGCTGGGCCTTGATGCGCTTTTCAACCTTGCGCCGCTGAAGGATGGAAATTATCAGCATGACCAGAATCATACTCAATCCGAGTATGGAAACGATGATGGTCCAGAAAACCTGCTTGTCCAGTTTATAGAAGTAGTCCGGTTCGTTGATTATAACGCTGTCATCCGGGAGCAGATCACTATTGATCTTAAATCTTTCCAAGACATTATAATCAAACATATAATATTCATTGGTGGCCTTGATAACCCTCTGTTTCGGCATCTTTCCGGTCTTGAGTACATGCAGGGCCATTTCCGCAGCCTTGCGGCCCTGATCTGTACCGGAAAGCAGTTTACCGCCCACAATACCGTGGCCGAGCAGAAATTCCCAGACACTGAAAATCATGACCGGGGAATTCTGGTAAATAATACTCAGCACTTCTTCAGAAGAAAAAAGTTCGCCGTGCGCCCCCTTATAAAACGGGGTAAACAAAAGGATTTCATCTTTGGTCATTGTCCGCGAGCGGGCCAGCAGGTCAACCAGCGGCATATCGTTCCAGTATTCAAAATTCAGCACCCCCCTGAAAAGGGGTTCTGCCTTTTTAATCTGTTCCCTGATAGCCTGTGAGGTTACCGACTGGTCACCAACCACCACAACCTTATGCAGATTCGGATTAATCTTAAGCGCGAGTTCAATATTATCTTTGATATCCGGGTTCTCAAGAACCCCGCAGTACTTATCCAGCCCGGCGATCAACTCCGGACGGAAGTCATTGATACCGCAGAAAATGACCGGAACGTCAGGAAAAAAAGTTTCCCGGTAACGGAGCATGAAATTAAGGGCGTTGTTGTCAGACACAACAATGGCTGAGAATTTATATTTCTGATACTTAAACACATAGTAGGAATGCAGAATTTCCATGAACTCTTCATCCTTGAACCGTTTGGTATCCATGTATTCAATATGCAGGTCGATATTCATCCCGCTTTCATTGAAGAAATCACGGACCCCTTCCAAAATATCATCGGACCACTTGTAGCCGTTCTGATACGAGTTCAGGTAGAGAACATTCCGTTTTTCGCTTTCCGCCATGGCGGCAGATGAAAACAATATGCTTAAAATAAGAAGAGTTACAGCAATTAACTGTTTCACTTTCCATTCACTCCGGTTTATATGCAATGTAGCACAGGTTCGCTGTCGGCACAGCCCCGATTTTTTCCGGGAACAGCCGCCCTGCTCAACTTTTACGATATACAAGAAACGTACCGCAATTAATACATTTTGTCGCAATCAGAACCAGTTATAATTTAAAAAATCCATTTTCAGGAAATAAAATGAAAAAAATTTTGCTCTTTATTCTGATCCTTTGCAGCACACCGATCTCTTTCCTGTTCGGAGCCTCCAGCAAATTGGACAATCCTGCCCAGCCGCAGGTTAACCCTGTGGAGATAGTGCTTGTCAGCGAGCAATTGGGGCCGGAAGAAAATAATACAACACTGTCCCACCCTCATTTGAAATACCGGGGTTCACTGCTGCTGAACAGCCCGCATCCGGCTTTCGGAGGATTCTCCGACCTGCTGGTAAGCACCGACCGCAAATCATTTCTGGCTGTATCAGACATGGGATTCTGGCTTAAAGGAAAACTGCAATACACCTCCTCCGGCTTCCTCAAGGGGGTTGAGCGCAAAGCAGAACTGGGACAACTGCTCAACAGCGAGGGCAAAACCTTTGCCATAAAATACAACGGTGATGCCGAAGCACTGTGTCGCACTCCGGACCAGAGCCCGGACAGCTCCACGGAATCCGGCTACCTTGTAGCTTTTGAAAGAGTCCACCGCATCAACAGCTATAACTCAGGTAAAATTCTGGACCTTTCCGGCAAAGCCACTCCGCTTCCCCTGCCGGAACAGATCAAAAAATCACCGCTCAACGGGGGCATCGAAAGCATGGCCCTGCTCCCGGACCAAAGTCTGTTCATCCTCACTGAAGGTGATGATTCGGCAGGCTCGTATTCCGCAGCAGCCCTGATGAAAAACGGAAAGTGGACAACTTTCCGATACAAACGTGATTCAAGCTTTCGCCCCACCTCCGCAGCCTGCCTTCCGTACGGTAAAATCCTCATTCTGGAACGCAGATACAACGGTCCCGGAACTCTCGGAATCAGGCTCAGCACCATTGAAAAAGGCCTGATCAGAAAAGGTACGATTCTCAGCCCGAAGCTGTTTTGTGAACTGAATCCGCCCATACCGCGCGATAATTACGAAGGTCTGGACGCTGTCCTCGGCACGAATGCTAACATATGGATTTATATCATTTCCGACGACAATTTCTCACCTGTACAGCACACAATCCTCTCACTTTTTGAACTTACACGCGGAAAAGAAAATTAGTCGTTAAATTCCGTATAATTAAAATCACACTATTTGATTTTAGCTAAATATTTTAGTCAGATATACGAAAAATAAAAATACTCTGTTAATCCGGGACGATTCAGGTTTTATCCATTTTTTTTCATCAGAGCCATTGTTTTGTTTGTCTGCAGAGGTTATCTTCTTACTAGGAACAACCTCACTGCAACCAATGGAGGAAGCCATGAAACAGAACAAGCGTCCGATTAAAAAAACGGAAAACACGGCCTGCCCGATTATTAACATAAAAGACAAAAATGAACTGTACATGATTTCGCCTGAAAACTGGAACACTCAGGACAACCGCACCTTCATTCTCAATGCAGATTTTCGCCAGATGGATTCAGCAAGGACAAAAAGCTAGCTGAATCCCCGCCCCCTTCCTGCCGCTCTCGCAAAATGGAATACAGCTGCCCCCCCTTAAAAAACATCCGGCAAAGGGGGGATGAAGACATAAAAAAAGCACCCTGCCCCACGGGCAGGATGCTTAACGGATTGCTATTATCCAAACAGTTAAAAATTCTTATTAATGGCACTAAGAATCCTGCGCGAAGCAGCTTCATCACCGAGTATGCCATAACGAACCGTAACCTCAGTTACCTTTGAAGATACATAAGTGAAATCAATATGCACTTCTGTATCAACATCTATGGCCTTAATGGAAGCATCGCTGAGTCTTTTCTTTTTCTCTTCCACTTTTAGCCCCAGACTCTGACACCCTTTTAGTGCCGCCTGAAAAGTGCTGCCCAGATCAGCATTGAATTTCTGTTTGGCCTGACCGGTAATGTACACATAAGTGCCGCCGGCAGCCGCCCCGCCCAGAACCACTGCTGCGCAGCCGGAAACAGCAACGCACATAAAAAGCGCAAGACAAACAGCCAAAACTCTACTTTTGAACATGATGCAACTCCCTGGCAAAAAAAAGGCCGGGAAAACCCCGGCCCCTGCATTCTCAAAATCTAAAGAATATTATTCTCGCGCAGTTCATTCATGACCTGCACTTTATTAAACGGTTTGACAATGTAGCAGCTGGCATACCCTTTAAAGAAAGCCTGACTCACATTTTTCGTGTCTTTCAGGGAAGTGATCATGACCAGCTTGAACTCATCCGGCCCATCCACTTTCAGCTCATGCTCCATCTCACGTAATTTTTTAGTCGCTTCGTGGCCGTCCATTTCCGGCATCAGAATATCCATAAAGACAGTATCGAACGGGTCGTCGTCCTCATGGGCCTTCTTATACAACTCAATGGCATCGCTTCCGTTGAACACAGCTTCACAGCGGGCATACGGTGAAAGCAGCTTGCTCAAATACATGTGAACGGTTTCGTCATCGTCAATAATTAGAAACCTCATATCCCCTCACTTGGCACAGTATGAATAGTTAATTTGGCTAGAAAATCAACAAACGTTTTAATTTCTACATCATACAATAAAATAAATAAAAAACCATAGCAACGCTAAATTAAAAAAAATACCCCCCTCAATTTAGCACCAACCGAGCGAAGCACAACAGCATTACATATTGATTTAAAAAGAAAAAAACGCCGCTCTTTAAACAAAAGCGGCGTTTTTTTGTACATTTTGCGAATTTTAAATATCCACGCCGAAAGCCTTGATTACGGCCATACCGCCGTGGGTATTATGAACATCTTCAAAGCCTATGGCATCAAGCATGATCTGGGCTTCGTAAGAACGGCCGCCGGTGTTGCAGACCAGCACCAGCTTTTTATCCTTGGGAAGCTCTTCATGCCTTTTGGGAATCTCACCCTGCGGAATGTTGTGCCAATGTTCGGGATACTTTTCGAGGAAAGGCTCTGCATCGGCATGTTCACGAACATCAAGGAAGCAGTACTTGCCGCTTTCACGATCAGCCCAAAGCTCGGCAAAGGCATCAGGACCGCTGCCATGGTTCATTCCATAAACAGCGTTATCAGCCATGTTGGCAATGGCGTTGAGCACATCCATGGCGGAAGCGAACGGCGGGGAGTAAGCCACTTCCAGATTGCTTACATCTTCAATCTTGGGTTCATATTTCATAATTGCCGCAACCGCGTTGATACGGCCCACAAGGGCATCGCCGCCAGCGGAAATCCCCTGAATGCCGAGCACCCGGCGGGTTGTTTTATCCACAACCATTTCAAGGGTCATCATGTCCTTTTCAGGATAGAAGTGGGCACGGTCGGCCATGATCAGCATAACGCTGACGGCGTCGAATCCGGCCTGCTTTGCAGCACCGAGGCTCATTCCGGTACCGGACATGGCCTGCTCAAAAATCTTAACACACCATGATCCTGCTGCAGCGGGGAAACTCTCCTTGCGTCCTGCAAGGTTGCCGCCGATAACCCGGCCCTGCCTGTTGGCCATGGACCCCATGGGCAGGAACAGCGGAGAGCCGTCAACAGCATTTTTAATGATGGCGCAGTCACCGCCGGAAAAGATCAGCGGATCGGAAGTACGCATGGTTTCATCAACCATAATTCCTCCGCGCTCACTGCATTCCAGACCGCATTCACGGGCCAGTTTATCATTGGGGATAACCCCGGCGGAAATAATTACGATATCCGCTTCCACTTCGCCGTCGGAGGTGATTACCTTCTCAACCTTGCCGTCACCTTCAATTCTGGAAACAGTCTGCCCGAGTTTGAAGGAGACACCTTCGTCTTCCATGTGTTTCTGGCCCATTTTTGCCAGCACAGGGCTGCACATGCGCGGAAGAATCTGGTCAAAAATTTCAACAACTGTGGTTTCAATGCCCCACATGTCGGAGAACGCTTCAGCCATTTCAAGACCGATAAATCCGGCACCGACCACAACAGCCTTGCCGTACTGACCCTTGGTGATGCCTTCCTTGATTTTTTCAGCGTCATGCATGTTGCCGACATAGAAGACGTTCTCAAGATCTTCGCCGGGCAGGCCGAGCTTGCGCGGGGTGGCTCCGGTACCGATTACGAGCTGGTCGTAATCAAGCACGCTTTCTTCGCCGGTCTTCAGGTTCTTGATCTGAACCTGCTTGTTTTCACGGTCGATCTTGGTGGCTTCAGTGGAAGAAAGCACTTCCACGCCCTTGATGTCGTTGAAAAACGGCTCGTCCCGGACCATATGGAAAGCTGTGGTGCGAAGCTGGTTGGCTTCGGACACATCGCCGGAAACAAAGTAAGGGATACCGCAACCGCCGTAGGAGAAAATTTCGTCCCTGTCGATAAGGGTAACGCGGGCGTCCTGTCTAATTCTTTTAAAGCGACAGGCCGCCTTGGGCCCAAGTGCCACAGCACCGATGACAACTACATGTTCTGACATGAACCGAACCTCTGTGTTGAGATTTACATAACTACTGAATAGCATCCTAAGCAGTAGGGGAATTGTCTTTGGCTTACGAACTAATCATTTTAAGAGATAAACGCAAGTAGCAGAGGGAATAATGCTGCAGTGGCACCGGTAAAAACTAAACCGTCCCTGCGTAAATCCTATTAAGAATCACATAGGGACGGCTTGCATTGATCAGATTTCAAATTCTAAAACGCCTGAAGTCCTTTTGGTTAAGCAATATTCTTAACAAAATCCTCCAAAAACTCAGCTAATTGCTCAGCCTTCTTCATAGTGAGAGGAGAAACCTCGTCCGCGAGATTTTCAACTCTTTCCAATTCAATATTAATAGCTTTGTGTACGGTAAAAGTTTCGACTTCTGAATCATCAAGAACTCTGCCGCAACCACCGACAATACCTACAAATTCACCTTCAATAATCACCGGAGTACAGACCTTGACCATCCCGGAATCACATTCTTCAATGACCGTTTTCCCGGAGGTTCTGGCCAGTTGGGACATATGTTGATGAGCCACGGAACAGATAGCCTGTATGCCCTCCGGGTGTGATTTAATTTCAGCACATAATGGATTACAGAAATTCTTATAACCGGTGAAAGTCAATCCGTCAGCATTGTACGCACTGGCATTAAAACCCCAGTCTTCATGTACTTTTCGCTCAAGATCATTCCACTCTTCTTTAGAAAGCAGATCGGTCATCAACATAACTAGCCCCTTATGTTAATAGATTTATGATAAATTTTATACTTACCCTATTCCAAAACATAATCAGGAGCAAGTGGGGTTGCAAAAAGACCACACCCCAAAGGAAACAAATTAATTCCACAAAAAAGACCGCCATATCCCGAAAGATATTGCGGCCTAATTCAATCTTTAAATTGGTAAAGTTTACTCTGCCCGAAAAGTCCCGGACTTGCCTCCGTCTTTGTAGACGAGTCGCACATCGGAAATAATCACATCCTTCTGTACGGCCTTACACATGTCGTAGATGGTGGCACAGGCGACCTGTACGGCAACCAGTGCTTCCATTTCTACTCCGGTTTTCCCGGTACAGCGGGCCTCGCCTTCCACTTCAATGGTCAGTTCGGCTTCGTTAACGGCAAAACGCACGTCAACATAGCTGAGTGCAATGGGATGGCAGAGCGGGATAAGGCGGTGAGTTTCCTTGGCCCCCATGATACCTGCGATCTTTGCGGAAGCAAGGGCGTCCCCTTTGGGGAGGGCCTGCTTCTGCAGCAGATTGAAAGTCTCCTCGTTGAGGATTACCTTTCCTTTGGCAATGGCGGTACGTTTGGTGTCGGCCTTGGCAGCCACGTCCACCATTGTCGCATTGCCTTCGGCATCAATGTGGGAAAACTCACTCATGCTACTCACCCATCACTTTATCTTTTGCTTTTTTGAAAAGCTTTTTCACCTTTTTCATGGGCTTCTCTTCATCAAGGGCTTCGAATTCCCTGAGAAGTTCTTCCTGCCTGCTGCTTAAGCCGGTGGGAGTCTTGACCTTTACTTCCACAAGCAGGTCGCCCTTGTGGGAACTGCCGAGGTAAGGAAGACCTAATCCGCGCAGCTGGAAAACCTCGCCACTCTGGGTCCCCTTGGGGACGTCCATTTCGATGGGATCATCAAGGGTGGGTATTTCCAGCTTGTAGCCCAGTGCAGCCTGTACAAAGGTAATTTCCGTACTCAGAACCAGATCCTGACCCTGACGCTTGAATACTTTGTCCGGCTCCACAGTGATGACCACGTAAAGGTCACCGTGGGGACCGCCGTTCATTCCGGCTTCACCTTCGCCGCGCAGACGCAGACGGGAACCGTTATCCACACCGGCAGGGATGCGGACATTCAGGTCCTTCTGCTTGCGCACATAACCTCCGCCATGACATTCAGGGCAGGGATTGGTGATGACCTTGCCCCGGCCGTTACAGGCGGGACAGGGAACGGAAATACGGAAAAACCCCTGAGTCTGCTCAACAGCCCCCCTGCCACCGCAATGGGAGCAGGTTTCCGGGGTGGTTCCGGGTGCGGCACCGCTGCCGTCGCAGGTATCACAGGTATCGGTCACCGGAATATTCAGTTCGACTTCGGTACCCTTGGCCGCATCACGGAAGGAAACGGTCAGGTTATACCTGAGATCGGAACCGGCCTGCATGCGGCTTCCGCCGCGTCCGCCGCCGCTGAAACCGAAAATGTCACCGAAAATATCACCGAAAGCACCGAAAATATCTTCGGAAGACTGGAATCCGCCGAAACCGCCGTTCATGCCGTTCACGCCTTCATGGCCGAAACGGTCATAACGGCTTCGTTTTTCAGGGTCGCGCAGAACATCATAAGCTTCTGCAGCTTCCTTGAAATTTTCTTCAGCTTGCGCGTCACCCGGATTACGGTCAGGATGAAATTCCATGGCTTTTTTGCGATAAGCCCTTTTGATTTCACCTTCCTGAGATTCCCGGGTAACTTCTAAAACTTCATAATAACAACGTTTTGACATAGCTTATTCGCTGCCGGGCTTTTTACCGTCAGCAGTGTGGTAGCTCTCGGGAAGAACCTTGGTAGCGGCAATTTCCCTGAGTGCGGTTACAATTTCTTTGTTTTTGGATTCAACAAGAGGAGTGTATCCTTCACGGTACTGCTTCACTCTTTTAATGGCCATCTGGACAATAAGGAATCTGTTACCAACCTCAGCCAGACAATCTTCAACGGTGATTCTTGCCATGCGATCTCCAACACAATGGTTTTACCGGGATAAGCCCCGGTTATTTTCTGAGAGGAATCTGGCCCTGCAGGTCTTCCAGCAGTTTGTCCGATACAGGATAGTACCCGGTACCGTTACCCAGTGAAAGCCAACATTGCCCGGCGGGAAGTTCCGGATCGGAAAAAAAGGACACCATAACGACACGCTCGCCGTTTTGGTCCAGTAAATCCAGATCCATGACCTTTTCGGAACTTTCCGAAAGAGTCTGCGCCGGTTCCGCCTCGAATTTTAATTCATTAAGTCGCCACAGAGACATGTCAATGCCCAGCAGCGGCTTTTTATCCTCAAAATTAATCCAGCTTTTATCGGATTTGATTCCGGTAAAAGTCTGGTTGCCTTGAACAACCTTTACAGAACCGAGCTTTCCGGTAGCCACGGAAACAACATTTCGCTGCTGCATGCTGAAAGCTTTTCTGTCCAATTGCTCATAATGTTCTTTGCTAAGAACCAAAAAACCGCTCTGCGCGGAAGAACGGGCAATGTAATGTCCGCCCTCCCCGGCCGGTTCGAAAATTTCCAGAGTCTCCACCTTGTTTCCAGGCAGAGCAATCTCGATATTCAGCACAATCCTGCTTTCTTTCCCCGGTCCTGTGGCAACGATGCCTTTAGCCGGAACCTCCAGCAGGGAGTGAAGAAAAAGATCGACATCTCCACCGCTGGCCTCTTTACCGCTAAGCGATGCCGGAAACGAAAAGGTAAACGGACCCTTCTTGCGGACCAGAGTCCATGAAAAAGAACCGCCGTGGCCCAGCGAAATGGACTGGACCTTATCCGGCTGCCCCGGCAACAGGAACATATTATAATAATATTCCGCCGGAAATTCGCAGCTGCTGACAAAATCTTTATCAAGAAGGAAAAGGCTGTTCTTTTCCTTGGAATTCAAAGCGTAAAAACCTTCCCCCGAAGGACTCTCGGAGCCGACTGTAACTGTCTGCTCCTGCCCACCGCCGGCGGCAATGCGCACCCGGGGAATTTCAAATCCATATTCGGCAGACACGCCTCCAGAAATCTGCCCAAGACAGCGAAAAGCCTTGTCCTGCGCAAGTACGTCGAGAAGAGCTTCAACTTTTTCCAGATCAGCTTCCACTGTGCCGTTCCAGCCGTGCTGAACCACACCCCAGCCGTCCGCCCTGCGCACAAGAGAAAAGCAGCCCTTATCCAGCGGACACACGTCTAGCCTGTCCACCTGTTCCTTATTGAGAACAGGCCAAACAGGCTCTGCGCGTTCCACCGGACTTTTCGGGGAACTCAAATAAAAGGCTCCGCAAACAATGGAGACCAGAGTCAAAAAAATTAAAAACCTTTTCAGCACAAACAGCACCTTGGGATTAGCAGACTCACGACACTATTCAACAACGGAGCAATTTGTTAAAATAAGAGATATAAACTTGCATGTCAATACATTTTAGGGCAAAATCCCCATCCCGTCAGTCGGACATCTCCGCCTGACTTGGTTATCAATAAATTATAAACTCGATTTTTTCCACAACTTACTTAAAGTCGACCCGGAGAATAAAATGGCAAAATGGGGAAAACTAAGCTTTGCCCAGAAAAAATGCGTTTCAACCGTCGGAATGCTTATGCAGAAAACCGAGATGATCAAAGACGGAGACCGTATAGGGATCGCTGTATCCGGGGGCGTAGACAGCTTCGTACTTATCCGCACCATGCTTATCCGTCAGGCTATCATACCATTTAATATAGAACTCATGGTCCTGCATGTTAACCCCGGATTTGTCCCGGAAAACCACCACCCCCTCTCTGAATGGTGTCGCGAGAACGGAGTTGCTTCACACATTGAGCTGACCGACTTCGGCCCGAGGGCGCACGGACCCGAAAACAAAAAAAAATCTCCGTGTTTTTACTGCAGCCGGTTGAGACGCAAAAGACTGTTCGAACTCTGCGACCAGTACGACCTGACCCACCTGGCACTCGGACATACAGCCGACGATCTGGTAACCACTTTTCACATGAACATGCTGCAAAGCGGACGCGTTCAGGGCCTATCCGCAAATGAATCTTTTTTCCAAGGAAAATTACAACTTATCCGCCCCACTCTTATGCTGGAAAAGAAATACATCAAGGCAGCGGCCCGGCAGTGGGAACTGCCCGTCTGGAACAACAAGTGCCCCTCCGACGACAACACCAAGCGCAGCGAAATCAACAGCTGGCTGGAGCAGGAATGGCGCAAAATGCCCGGCTCCAGAAACAATACTTTTAATGCTTTAAGACGCTGGCAGCTTGACTTAAACATGAAAACATCTTAAAAATTTTTCAAATTTATTGCGCCTGTTAACCAGACAAACTCAAGCGTCATATATAAAACAAGGCCCATACTGATTATGCTATCAAAAAAATATCACGTAGTAATTTTTAAAAACCCCTGCGACAACGCCCGCAAATTCCAGCTTCGCGGATGGATATTCTTCTTCATTTTCGCAATTGTCGCAGGTCTGGCCGGAGGCAACATATACCTCTGGAAATATTACCAGAACTATTCCGGACTGGAAAACAACCTTGCCCGTGCAGAAAAGGCTGTTCAGGAACAAAAAGCCCAGTTGCTTTCCCTTTCCCAGAAAATGCAGAATATTTCGCAGGACCTTGACCGGGTCCGCAATTTCGACTCCAAACTGCGGGTCATGATCAACCTTGATCAGGGCAACGTCCAGAACGTAGCCCCCAAAGGCGGTTCCACCGGAGCAGAATTCTCCAACAATTATCTGCCCCTCTACAGACAGGAACTCCTTGTCCGTAAAATGCACGACTTTCTCGCCCAGCTCAGCACAGAAGCCAAACTTGAAGAAGTACGCCAGCAGGAAATCATCCACTCCATGCGCTCCAAACAGGACGCACTGGATGCCACCCCTTCCATCTGGCCGGCCGAAGGCTGGGTAACCTCTCCCTTCGGCTGGAGAAGTTCCCCATTCACAGGAAAACGTGAATACCATAAGGGTATTGACATTTCCTGCCCCATCGGAACCCCCATTTATGCTCCGGCAAAAGGGACTGTATCCTTTTCCGGCAAACAGGGCGGTTACGGCAAACTCATTAAAATCAACCACGGAGCCAACCTCTCCACCCGCTACGGTCACATGAAACAGCAGATCGTTAAAAAAGGTCAGGTTGTAACCCGCGGCGAACTTATCGGTTACGCAGGCAACACAGGGCGTTCCACCGGCCCCCATGTCCACTACGAAGTGCGGCTTGGCGGAGTTCCGGTCAACCCCATGCGCTACATCCTAAACTAGCCGAGACAAAAAAGAACACCAAGGTCCGCAAAGAACTATCTTCGCGGACCTTTTTTTGATTTTGTTCTTAAAAAATAGAGATATCCCCTATCCCCCTTTGCCCTATGCGGCTCTTGGTGGTAATAGAACTCGAAGAATAGGTCCTGAATTTGCAGACCTGTTTGAAACGAGGACAGCATGACTTTTTTTGATTTCAAACCCAGCGACCTGATGAGCTTTTACCTAACCCTGTTCAGGGTTAGTATTGTGCTGTTTTTAATGCCTTTTTTTGGAGGAAAATCCATCCCAAACCCGGTAAAGGCCGCCCTGACACTTGTTTTGACACTGGGCATCTGGCCCTATGTCGGCTTTGACGGCAGCCTCATGCCGGCCAGCCCATACTACATAGCCCTGATGATACTTGGTGAACTTGTACTCGGACTGGTTCTGGGGATTTCAGTGCATGTAATGTTCGCCGCGATCCAGACCGGGGGTAACCTCATCGGCGTACAGATGGGCTTTTCCATGGTCAACGTCCTCGACCCGGTGACCGGAGTCAATGAAGCGGTCACCGCCCACTTCCTGTACATGTGCGCAATTCTGGTCTTCCTGAGCATCAACGGCCACCTCTATCTGATGTCAGCCATGGTGGAAAGTTTCAAATACATTCCCCCGGGCCAGATATTCATTTCGTCCACCCTGACAAGCCAGATAATGGTTATCTCCAAGGACCTGCTCGTCCTCGCGGTAAAAGTCGCCTCACCCATTATCGCCACCATCTTTGTGGTCGACCTAGGTCTGGCACTGATCAGTAAGATGGCCCCGCAGATGAACGTACTCATGCTCGGATTCCCCCTTAAAATTATGGCCGGATTCTTTGTCCTCGGTCTCGTCTTTAATGTTCTGGCCCTGCATGTAGGAGAATTTGTAGCCGACCTGCCCGCCTATCTTTTAAGCATCATTAAAGCCGGAAGCCCGCCGGACCTGCCCATTGGCAACTAGGAGGAAGCAGAATGGCTAAAGACCCTAGTAGAACTGAAAAGGCGACGCCCAAACGGCTTAACAAAGCACGCCAGGACGGAAGTGTCGCCAAAGGGGAAGAAATGGGCAAAACCATGACCCTCATTGCGGGTGTGGTCTGTCTGCGGGCAATCATGGACTTCTACTACGAGCAGTTCTACGAAATATTCCAATGGTTCTTTACCAAAGGAATTTTCACCCAACTCGACAAACAGTCTGTTTACCAGCTTTTCCAATGGTGCTCACAAAGACTGGCCCTAATTCTGCTGCCTCTTTTCCTCTTCATTGCTTTTGTCGCCTTCGTTGTTCTGCGGCTTCAGGTAGGAAGCCTGTGGACCACTAAAGTTTTCAAACCGAAATTCGGCAAGATGTTCAACCTGATGTCCGGGCTGAAAAAGTTGATGCTCGATATAAAGACAGCAATCAGGCTCATTAAGAGTATTCTTTTTGCGGTAATCGTCGGGATCGCCCCTTACATAATTATCAAAAATGAAGTTGGAAATTTTCTGCCTCTGTTCTATTCCAGTGCCCATGAACTGGCTATTTATGTACTCAGTATCGGATATAAAATGGTCACCTACACCATGCTGCCCATGCTTATTCTGGCTGTAATAGACCTCTGGTACCAGCGCTGGAATTACCATGAAGAAATGAAAATGACCAAGGATGAAGTCAAAGACGAACGAAAACAGGCAGAAGGTGATCCGAAAATCAAACAGCAACAGAAACAGAAAATGATGGCTATGCTTCAGCAGCGCATGATGGCTGAAGTACCCAATGCAGATGTGGTTATCACCAACCCGACCCACTACGCCATCGCCCTGAAATATGACGCTATACTAGCCCCGGCCCCGCTGGTCCTTGCCAAAGGAATGAACAAAGTGGCTGAACGCATCAAGGAAATAGCCCGCGAAAACAAAGTGCCTATCCGTGAGAACAAGCCTTTGGCACAGGCTTTGTATAAACAGGTTGAGATCGGTGACATCATTCCGGAAGAACTTTACAAGGCTGTCGCGGCAATACTTGCAAAACTGAACAAATTCACGCGTAAATAAAGGCCTGCACACCTCTTCCGGGGTAGAAATGCCACAGAAAAAACAAGACCTGAAAGGGGTGTCAAAATCATGGCCGAATCAAAAGTGATAAATTACCAGCAATTTGCCAAGCAGGGGGATGTCCTTCTCGCGGGCGGAGTTGTAATGATTCTCTTCGTTATGCTCATTCCCCTGCCGACCATGTTTATCGACTTCATGCTCACAGTGAGTATTTCACTGGGACTGGTCATCCTGATCACCGCCATGTTCCTGGAATCACCCCTTGAATTTTCCATCTTTCCCTCACTGCTGCTGGTAACCACCCTGCTCCGGCTGGCCCTGAACGTGGCCACAACCCGTGCCATCCTGCTGTACGGAGATGAAGGTACGTCGGCAGCAGGTAGCGTTATTCAAAGCTTCGGTGAATTTGTTGTCGGTGGTAACTACGTCATCGGTATCGTCATTTTTATGATCCTGTTCATCCTGAACAAAACTGTTATCGTTTC
Organism: Desulfovibrio sp. JC010; assembly: GCF_010470675.1. Classification (NCBI taxonomy): domain Bacteria; kingdom Pseudomonadati; phylum Thermodesulfobacteriota; class Desulfovibrionia; order Desulfovibrionales; family Desulfovibrionaceae; genus Desulfovibrio; species Desulfovibrio sp. JC010. The sequence continues at coordinate 191,386 of NZ_VOIQ01000007.1, read as the reverse complement.
CGGTACCACACGTATCGCGGAAGTAGCCGCCAGATTCACCCTTGACGCCATGCCCGGTAAACAGATGGCCATTGAAGCGGACCTCAACTCCGGACTGATCAATGAAGACGAAGCTCGCGAGCAGCGTGAAGACCTGCGCCGCGAATCAGATTTCTACGGTGCCATGGACGGTGCCGGTAAGTTCGTACAGGGGGACGTCAACGCAGGTATCATGATCACCGCCATCAACATCATCGGCGGTATCCTCATCGGTGTACTCCAGAAAGGAATGCACTGGACCGACGCAGCCCAGACCTACACCCTGCTGACCATCGGTGACGGTCTCGTCTCCACCATCCCTTCACTGATTATCTCCACTTCCGCAGGTATCATTGTTTCCCGTGCCGCTGCCGAAGCCAAGATGGGTGAAGAATTCATCGGACAGCTTACTTATCATTCCCGGGCACTCAAGCTGGTATCCGTCATCCTTGTGGTCTTCGGTATCGTACCCGGCATGCCCACCATCCCCTTTCTCTGCCTTGCAGCGATTGTCTACGCTGTTTCCCTGCTCGGACGTGACGCTGAAGCCGAAGAGCAGCAGCAAGAGGAAAAAGCACAGAAAGCAAAGGCCGAACAGCCTTCACTGGACAGCCCCGAAGAGGTACAGGCCCTGCTGCCTCTGGATTCCCTCGAACTGGAAGTCGGCTACGGCCTGATCCCGCTGGTGGACGAAGAACAGAGCGGCAACCTGCTCTCACGTATCCGATCCATCCGCCGTCAGTACGCTCTGGATATGGGTGTCATTATTCCGTCACTGCATCTGCGTGACAACCTGCAGCTCAAACCCGGTGAATACCGCGTACTCATCAAGGGTAACGCCGTGGCCTCCGCTGAAATCCTCATCGACCATCAGCTGGCCATGGATCCGGGCGACGCCAAGCACAGGATCAAAGGTATTGAAACCGTCGAGCCCGCATTCAACCTTCCCGCTGTCTGGATTCCCGACACCCAGAAGGAAGAAGCCATGCTCGCAGGCTACACCGTTGTCGATCCGTCAACAGTTATCGCCACCCACCTTACCGAAGTATTCCGTCGCAACCTCGGCGAATTCCTCGGCAGGCAGGAAACACAAGATCTGCTGGACAACCTTTCCAAGCGCGCTCCCAAGGCTGTTGAAGACCTTGTTCCCAACATCCTTTCTCTCGGCGTGGTCCAGAAAGTTCTCCAGAACCTTGTGCGCGAAAACGTATCCATACGTGACCTGCTGACCATCGTTGAAGCCATGGCTGACTACGGTCCCTCTATTCCGGACCCCAACCAGCTGACTGAATACGTCCGCTCCCACATGAGCAGGACCATTATCAAGCCTTACCTTGCCAGCGACGGCAGCCTGCCCATCCTGACCTTCGGCCCCAATGCGGACGCCAAGCTCAACGATGCGATACGCTCCTCCGAAACCGGCGGTTTTCTGGCCCTCGACCCCGGCAGTGCCCAGCAGCTCATCCAGTCCGTCAACACTGCGGCGGAAGGTGTACTGGAAACTGACGGTCAGCCGGTGCTTTTATGTGCTCCTCAGCTGAGAAGCCACTTGGCTCAACTGATGGTACGCTTCTTGCCTACCATACCTGTAATATCGCAGGCCGAGATTCCTGCGAGCGTAAGAATCATGTCTGCGGGTACCGTAGAGATTTAAAAAGGTTGGTAATATGCGGGTAAAAACATTCAGAGGCAACAGCACTGCAGCGGTCTTCGCCGAAATCAAGGCGGAATTCGGCGACAACGCAATCATCCTCAGCAACAAATCTGTTGAGGAAGACGGACGCAAGATCCACGAGATCATGGTCGGCGTTGACGGTCAGGAAGCACCTGCCCCGGCTCAGGAAACACGGGAAGAAGTCATTGACGATGCCATGAGCAACATCCCGGACTGGAATCAGGAATGGAACCAGATCAAAGGCCACATGATGGCCCTCCTGAAGCCGCAGATGAATCTGAACCTGCTGGCCCCCCGCCAGCGTCTCGCCCTTGAGTATCTTGAGCGCGAAGGCGTGGAAAGCAAGGTCATCCTCGATCTCTTCCAGCAACTGCGCGGAGACAAGTCCAAGGCCATCCTTCCTGAACTGGAAAAAATCACTACGGTCCGTGCACTTGATGCGAGCAACTGGCCCCAGAAATTTCAAGCCCTCGCCGGACCGCACGGCGTAGGCAAAACCTCGACCATTATCCGCCTGGCTCTCAAAGAAAAGAAAGAAAACCCCGCCTCCCGCATCTGTCTTGCCTCTGCAGATCAGGGACAGGGCAAGGGCCGCCTGGTCCTGCGCCACTATGCCGACCTTTCCGGACTTGAGTTCAGAGAGCTGGCATCCCGCGAAGATTTCGCCAAGCTTATCGGCGAAAGTCAGAAATTCGACAGGGTCTTCATCGACCTGCCCGGACTCTCCGGAAATGCAGAACTGGAAGGCTGGCTGGCCGCCTGCGGCATGACAGGTCCCTGCGATCTGGCTGTACATCTGGTGCTCAACCCCTACTACGCACCTGCGCAGTACACCGCCTTCCTGAAAAAATTCAAATCCGACAAAGTAAAAAGCCTCATCTGGACCAAACTTGATGAAGCATGCAATTACGGCGCACTGGTAAACACATCATACGAAAGCGGCCTTCCGGTTTCCCTGCTTTCCTATGGTTCCGGACTGCGCAACAGCATGAAGCCGGCCTGTGAAAAAGATTTCTGGAGACTGGTTTTCAAACACCAGCTTCCCACCGAGGAAAAAATGAAATTCGCCAAGGCGGTATAACCGTCTTTACCAAGAAAAATAAGATAATTCAGGCACAATATTCGTTGCATAAAAATCGCTGGCAACGTAAACAGTATAGATAAATAAGAACAGGGTGATACAAATGAATTCCAATCTTCCCATGGTATTTTCAGTAACCTCCGGTAAAGGGGGAGTAGGCAAGACAAACATTTCCGTAAACCTGGCCTACAACTTAAGCCGCATGGGCAAGAAAGTCTTGCTGCTGGATGCCGACCTCGGCCTCGCCAACGTCGACGTCCTGCTGGGTATTGCACCCAAGTACAACCTCTTCCATCTCTTTCACGAGGGAACAGGAATCAGGGAAGTGCTGCACAAGACCGAATACGGATTCGACATTCTCCCGGCCTCTTCCGGCGTAAGCGACATGGTCTCCCTTTCCACCGGCCAGAAACTGGACCTGCTGGAAGCCATGGACCACCTTGAAGATGAAATTGACTACCTTATTGTCGATACCGGTGCAGGCATCAACGATAACGTTCTCTACTTCAACCTTGCCGTACAGCAGCGGCTTCTGGTACTGACCCCGGAACCGACCTCGCTGACCGATGCCTATGCCCTGATCAAGGTCATGAAACTGCATCACGGGGTTGACAAATTCAAGGTTCTGGTAAACATGGCTCCGGACATGAAAGGAGCCAAGGAAGTGTTCAAGAAACTCTACATGGCCTGTGACCACTTTCTGAGTGGAGTTTCTCTGGATCTGGTGGGTGTCATCCCCCGCGATCCGAACATGCGTCAGGCGGTCATCAAACAGACCCCGCTGTGCAAGGTTGCACCCTCAAGCCCGGCTTGTGCCCAGATTGCTGAAACTGCTAAAAAAATAACCAAATGGAAAGCGACATCCGAGCTAGATGGTAATATCAAGTTCTTCTGGAAAAAACTTCTCTTCCAAGAACAGTCCGTGGCTTAATCTCGAAGCCGGGACTACAGACTGGGAAGATTTTTCGCCCGCAGATCAAGAGGCGATAGTACGGCATTATTCGCCCAAAATACGTATTATCGCGCTCCGCATGAAAGCCAAGCTCCCGCAGAATGTGGAGCTTGGAGAACTTATCAGTGCCGGAAGTCTGGGGCTTGTGGAATCGCTTGGAAAATTTCGCGCCGAACTTAAGATCAAGTTTGAAACCTATGCGGAAAACCGCATCAAGGGAGCCATGCTTGATGAACTGCGGCGTATGGACTGGTTTTCACGGGGCCTTCGCCAGAAAGTTAAAACCATTGAAAACAGCATCCGCGAGCTGGAGCACGAAACAGGTGAAAAACCGACCAGTGCACAGATTGAGGAAGCTACAGGACTTTCTGCAAAAGATGTTCAGCAGGGGCTTGAAGCACTGCAGAACCAGATCTGCGTCAATCTTGACGCCTTCAATGACAATATCCCCAGCAACAAAGATTCACAGCTTGATGACGAACCTTTTCAAAGTGCTGCTTTTCAAGAAACAGTGGACAAGGTAGCTGATCTGATTGATAATTTGACGCCGAGGGAAAAACTGGTATTATCTCTGTACTACGGGGAGGAACTCAATATGAAAGAGACCTCTGAAGTAATGGAGATCACAGAAGGCAGAGTGTCCCAATTACACTCCCAAGCCTTGAAAAAATTGAGAAAAATGTTCCACGATAAATATCAGACGGAACCTTAAGGAGAAATAAATGGCGATTGATTACTCTATGAAAGTTCTTGTTGTGGATGACTTCGCTACCATGCGTCGCATTATCAAAAACATCCTCCGCCAGATCGGCTTCACCAACATCGTGGAAGCTGATGACGGCACAACAGCATGGGAAACCCTGAACAAAGACGACAGCATCGAGTTCATAGTTTCCGACTGGAACATGCCCCAGATGACCGGCATCGAACTGCTGCGCAAAGTAAGAGCCAGTGAAGAATTCGCCGACATTCCCTTCCTGATGGTTACAGCTGAAGCACAGCAGGAAAACATCATCGAGGCTGTTCAGGCCAAGGTTTCCAACTACATTGTTAAGCCTTTCACCCCTGACACTCTCGGCCAGAAAATCAATAAAATTTTTGAATAAAACATTCCTGTTCAGCGGACATGGCCTGCATGTCCGCTGATCATATTTCAGGCGGCAGCTGCTAGCTTCCCGTCCGGAACCTTGTCCTTCAGGATACGTGCATGATTTTCCTCGCTCTTGATGATATTGATGATTCTGAATCCGGGGAGGAAACTCAATCTTCGGCCCCTGCCAGCAAGGCAGCTCAAAAAGTTGAGCTGGACCTTGACGATGCTCCTTTTCTTGAGGACGAAGACGAAGACGACGATATTCCGGACGATGAGCCGGAAGAACTGGATGCGCTGGAAGAGGCGCCACCTGAAAAAAAATCCAAGACCAAACTTATGATTTTTGCCGGCATCGGCGTAATCATCATTCTGCTTGTTGCCATTCTGGTAAAACTTTTCTTTTTTGATTCCCCACCGCCACCGCCCAAGGAAGAACCCGCTGTTGAAGAAACAATGGAGGAAATTCCTATGGAAGCAGTTGAGGAAGCACCGCCTCCGCCACCGGAAGAACCGGGCGTAACCCTGCTGCGCATGGACCCGTTCTGGATCGAACAGAAAGACAAGGACAACCGCACCAGATTCCTTATCGCCCGCTTTGCCATGACCACCACTGATGAACGGGTTGTGGCCGAATACGGACGCAAGACCCTCATCCTGCGTGACGCAGTCTACTTTTATCTCAAAAATAAAGATTTACAGTTTTTAGCCGATGAGAAGAATGTAGAGAAGCTGAAAAAAGACCTGCTCATGGTGATCAACCAGTATATCGTGGCAGGTGAATTTGAGAAAATCCTGTTTGAGGAGTATCTCGTGAGGTAAAAGTCATGCCCGGTCCTGTGGATATGCCCCTGATCATTTCGCAGCTTGCGAATGTCCAGAAGATTTCCAATTCTGAAGTCACCAAAGCGGGACTTCAGCAGACCCTCATGATTAATCCTGAAGAAAAGGAAAAGAATAAAAAAGCCCAGTCACAGATTCAGAAGACCGAAAAAGACGAAGCCGCCATCTCTGTAAAGGATGAAGAGAACAAGGGCGGACAGCAGCATTCACCGCGCAAACGGCAGAAGCATGAAGAAGAGCCGGAAGAAGAGACACAGACCAAGCAGTCCCCGTGGTCCGGCAATATTATCAATGTGAAGATTTGATTTAACACGCCTATTGCCCTTCTCCTGCAAACAGGGCAGACTATTACCGATTCAACGAACCTTTACCATAGCTAATTATGACTGTATTCCTGCTGATTTTCTTTTCCGTAACCGAGATAGCCCTGCTTGTCGCTGTAATATTTTTCTTCCTCAGACTGCGCAAGTCCGAAGAACTTGTCACCCAGCTTCAGCTCAAGCAGGAAGAATTCGTCAAAAAACTCCAGTTCAACACCCAGCTTGAAAACGAGATGATGAATACCTTCGCCGAGCGGCAGGAAGAACTGGCCCAGCTCGATATGATGCTTGACCGCAAGTCAAAGAAGCTTAAAAAAATCCTCTCCCAAGCTGAAGAATTCTCACGCTCGCCGCAGTTTCTGCGCCAGATTATCCTCACCGGACACAAAGAAGGCAAACCAGTCAGCAGACTCGCCAAAGCCACCGGGCTGTCTATCGAAGAAGTCGAATTAATTATTGATCAGCATAGTTAATTAACCATGAAAATTTCTAAATATGGAAATCGCGGTTTCAGCGGCGGAGGCAAAAAATCGTCCGAACGCTCTGCCATGTTCCGCAAAAAATTTTCCGTCGGTCAAATACTGCAGGGCAAACTCATTAACTGGTACCAGCCGAAACTGGGCTGGGTAATTATCGAAGATCTGGAACTGCTGGCCTCCATCCAGACCAATGCTTCTCCCGGCGACATCCTCACCTTCCATGTGGAGCAGCTTTACCCGGACATCATCCTCAAAGAAATCGACCCCGCCCACCTCAGCGGTCATGGCGCGTATATAAATCCGGCCGGCGTTACCCGTGAATTTGTCAGCAACAGGGCAACATTCCAAGCACAAGCCAGTTCAATATTAAACCAACTGCAAGACGAAAACATAAGCAACGCCACAGGGCGCAAAAATAGATTTCTAAATCTGCTTGAAAATGATGTAAAAACTGCGATTCTATTCTTCAAGACTTTGAATTCTGCGGCAAGACTGAATTCAGTTCTTCCCACAACCAGACTCTACTATATGCCGTGGCTGGTCCCTTGCGGACTGAATCAGGAGATTGTGCTCAAAACACGGGTGGACAATGAAAATCCTGACAACTCATTCTACGAGCTGTTATTCTCTCTGGACCTGCCCCCATCCCTACCGGCACGCTTCAAAATCATGTATAAAAAGCCGCAATGCGGATTCAAGCTACTGACCGATGATCCACGCTTGAAAGCCCTGCTGGAACCGGGCTTCAAAGCAGATTTCCCCGAATTTCTGGGAACAGAACACATCCCGCCCCACAATGCAGGCGGAGTGCTGGCCGAACTATTAAACGGCTAGCAAAATTTAACTCACAAAGCGGCGAAGCCAAATAAAAAAGTTTGATTCGCCTCGTCCTGAGGCTCACCCCTACGGGGCGTTGCCTATTCGGCAACGTCCAAATCCGCTTTCCTGCAGTTTTGTGGGATTCTTAAACCCTTTTCCCAAAAGGTTTTGAGGCCCCCGGCAGGGTGCCCCGCAAGGGCCGACGGAGGCATTCTTAATCTTGCTCGACCTGAAAAGCGGCAACTTCTTCTTCAAGGCTGGCTACGGAATTGGCCAGCTGTTCGGTGATGACCACAAACTCGGAAAGTGCATCCTTGGTTTGAATGGAAGTTTCGCTGAGCTGAATCATGGCCTTGCTGATCTGCTCCGCTCCTTCGCTCTGGTTCTGCATACCTTCGTTGACCGACTCAAAGCGCGGAGTCAGGGTCTGGACCTGAGTTACGACACCTGAGATACCGTCCCCGAGCACAGCCACATTGCTGACCCCGTTCTCCACCTGCTTGCGGAACTTATCCATCTCCATAACCCCGGCGGAAACAGCGGAAAGCATCTCGGCCACGATTTTTTCGATATCAAGGGTGGACATGGCGGTCTGATCGGCAAGTTTGCGAATTTCACGGGCTACGACAGAAAAGCCCTGCCCGAATTCCCCGGCCTTTTCCGCTTCAATGGCAGCGTTCAGGGAAAGCAGGTTGATCTGCTCTGAAATCTTGGAAATGGAAGTAACCACCGAGCTGATGTTGGCCGCCTTGGAATTGATCACCGAAAGCTTGGAAAAGATACCGCCTGAAGCATCGCGCATGGCATCCATTGTCTGGCCCATTTCGCCTAGATCACGCACGCCCTGCGCAGCCAGATCTCCGGTGGAAACCGCAACAGTGGTAGACTCGTTCATGGTCCGGGCCAGTTCCTGAGAGGTCGCGGAAATCTCACGCGAAGAACTGCCCAGTTCCTGTGTCGCCGCAGCCTGATTTTCCACTGCCGCTTCCAGCTGATTGATGGCTGTCCCCAGCTTGAGGGCCGATCCTGTAACCTGATCCCCGGACCTCTGCACCTGACTGACCAGTGAGTTCAGGGTAAGCAGCATGGTGTGGATGGATTTGACAAGATAGTCAACCTCGTCAAAACGCTTCTCCTTACCTGTCTCAAAGGAATCAACCACCTTTCTAAGGTGCCCCTTATCCGTGGCCATGGCAAAAACTTTACGGGCTTCACGCAGGTCTCCCTTGGAAACGTGAAATGCAACCTTAGAGACACTGCGGATAGGCAGACAAATTCTCCGGATCACCCAATAAATAACCCCGATGGTCAGCAGCAGAATCAGAAAACTGATCCCACCCTGCTTCATGATCAGGTCCTCAACAGGGGCAAAAACTTCACGCATGGGCACGGTGGAAGCCACATACCAGCCCAGAGGAGCGAAAAACCGGACATACGACTGACGTTCGACAATCTGCCCGTCCTGTCTGCGGACCTTGTAATCAAGCCGCCATTCACCCAGTTTACCAATCTCTTTCAGATCATGGATCAGAGTCTTCCCGGTATTCAGGTTAATGGTCTTCTCAAAATCAGGCCCAGCACCAAGAGGCGGCACCAGCACCTTTTTATCATTATTAAAGATAAAAAGACGCCCGGTCTCGGCAAGACGAATCTGAGAAAATCCCTTACGCATTTCCTTGATCAAACCCTTTTTCTGCCTTTCTACTGCAGCCTCAATGTCATCAACATACGCCCCGGTCCCGATGATCCAATTCCACCTGGGGAACCCTTTCACATACAGGATTTTAGGACTGGCTGCAGACTCCCCGAGCCGGGGCCATAACAGTTTCACATAACCGCCCCCTTCGCGAGTGGCCTTGCGGATCATATCCGGGCCGAAGGCATAACCGTTATTATCCTTTAATTTAGACAGATCACGCCCTTCAAGAGCGCGGTTAGGATGGGCCAGCGCGTGCAGTTTATCAGTGTAGATGAAAAAATAGTCGTTGTTGAAATATCTGGTATTGCGGGCAAGGCGGTAAGCCGCATTCTTGGCCTGCTCTTCAGTGAGTTTTCCGGACTTGTAGAGAGCGTAAAAATTATCAATCTGTCCGAGGAAGATGGTCATGGCATCTTTGATGGCCTGTTTGCGGTCATCAAAGGCATGCTTGCGGTAACGGTCAAGAGACTGATGCCCCTCCTGCAGATAGAGCATGCCCATCCTGATGGTGTTCCGGGCACTACGTCCCTGCCCGTCAATCAGATCATCCTCAAGGGTGGAACTGGTGAAAATCAGCGTAACCAGCGTGGAAGCGACAACAACAGCAGCGACTATATATGAAATCCTAGTACTGATTGACCGGAACATGGGTTCTCCTTGAAATATATAAATACCGACAGCTTCTCGAAATTAATACCCCATATTTACCGCTGCCACCAGTGGAGTCAAGCATGTGTGGGAAATAAGTGTACAATGAAAAGGTATGACAGGCATAATGGACACATGCAGCAAAAAAATGGACAACCCTGCGTAGCCCGGTTAGTTTAATATCTTATGAAAACCATCATCTTGATTCCACCATCAGAGGGCAAAGCTGACGGGGGGAAGAATGAACCTTTAAAGTCTGTATCAGGTATTGCTGCCAACTTAATTGAAGCGATCAAAGAAGCTGACCCTAAAAAGCTGTACGGACTTAAGAAAAATGCGCTTGAGAAAGCAATCACTGCAAATAAGAACGTCTTAAGCTCAAAAACAATGCCGGCAATTGAAAGGTATACTGGTGTTGTTTATGACGCTATTGATTATCAGACTTTGAAAAACAAATCAGACTTCGATGAAAAAGTATTAATTGTGTCAGGGCTGTTCGGCCTTGTCCGCCCCACTGATTTGATTCCTGATTATCGCCTGAAAATTGATAAATTAAAGGCTGCCAAACTATGGCTGAATTCCAATTCAGAACAATTAAAAGATAAATTTGTTATTGATTTATTGCCGCAGGCACACAAGAAGGCTGTGAACTATGATCATGGAATTGAAGTTGAATTTGTCCTGAAAAAAGCAGGAAAAAAAATGCCTGCAGGCCATCAGGGAAAGCACATTAAAGGTCGCTTTATCAGGTGGTTGATTGAAAACAACATCACAGACCCAAAGCATTTTAAAGATTTTAAAGAAGAAGGCTATAAGTGGACTGGTGAAATTTTCTTAAAGGAAATTCAGCCCTGATTGACCGGACTCTACCGGCCACATCGAAAACAGGTTACAAAAAAAAGGCTTACGATTTTCATCGTAAGCCTTAAGAAATATCTTGGTGGAGCTGGAGGGAATCGAACCCACGGCCTCTTGAATGCCATTCAAGCGCTCTCCCAACTGAGCTACAGCCCCACGCTGTTGGGTGAGAAGAGTGTTTATAGAATCCTGCGCTGGCTGTCAACACTCTTCCCTGAATTTAGTACAAAAAATCAAGCTTCCCCAATACCTTCCTGTGATTGCGGGCCTTCCATGGGCAGACTAATTACAAAACGGGTCCATTTTCCGGGTTCGGAAACAACTTCCATGGAACCGCAATGCTGCTTCACCACAATAAAATAAGATACGGACAACCCAAGCCCGGTTCCTTTTCCGGGACTTTTGGTGGAAAAGAAAGGTTCAAAAACCCTTTGTTTTGCACCCTCTGCCAAGCCGGTACCGTTATCCTCCACTTCAATAAAGCTCACTGCGTTGCGGGAGTAACTTCTGATAATTATCCGGGGCGCATCGTCGATATATTCTTTTTCCGACATGGCATGGGCGGCGTTTTTAAGCAGATTAAAAAAGACCTGTTGAATCTGGTTGCTGTAACAAACAACATTGCTGTTACCGTCTTCATACTCCCTGACGATTTTGATCTTCTTGAAATCATAATTCTTTTTGAGATCATAATCATTACTGACCAGCTTGAGGGTGTTATCCATCAGCTCGGTAATCTTGTTGCTGATCAGGGATTTCTCATTCCTGCGGCTGAAACTGAGCATGTCTTTGACAATATCCGCGGCCCTCTTCCCGGATTCATAAATGGACTGCACCATATTGTCGCAATCGCGAGCCTCGGCATAGCGAAGGATATGATCAAACGAAATGCCGCATTCATCTGCCACAGCCCTGTTTTTGGGAATATCCTTAAGCAGCCTGTTCTGCAGATTCTGGCAGGAGCCCACAATGGCCGCCAGCGGATTGTTGATCTCGTGGGCCATGCCTGCAGCAAGACCGCCCAGTGACATCATCTTTTCGTTCTGAATTATAAATTCCTCAGCCCTTTTCTGATCTGTCAAATCCCTGAACTCAAGCACCTGAACAACACGGCCCTGATAGGGAATATTTCTTGATTCCAGATGAACCGGATATTCAGTGCCATCTTTGTGTATGCCATTGGCCTCGTATGCTTTTTCTACACCGTCACGGATGTTTTTTTCCACCACGGCCCGCGATTTCTCAGCGATCAACCGGGTAATATCCAGTCCTTCAAGCTCGGCAATACCGTAACCGGAAACTTCGGCAAGTCCCTGATTGCAATCCAGAATTAGGCCCTGCTCATGTATGGCAATCCCGCCGAAAGAAGCATTGTGCAGCGCGCGGAACCTTTCTTCGCTATCCTGCAGTTCCCGCTCCGCTTCCTTGCGTTTAGTAATATCAATGATGCTGGAAAAAACGACATGCTTTCCTTCCAAGGGGATGGGCCCGGTATAAACATCCACATCGCAGATTCTGCCGTCAGCCAGCCTGTGCTGAAATTCAAATCTTGAAATTTCCCCATCCACAACTTTTTTCATCCGTTCCCTAAGAGCAGCATGCCCTGCGACGTTGATATCGCCGATATAAAATGAAGTCATTTCCTCTACTGACCAGCCGTAAAAACGGCTTGCAGCATTGTTGGCTTCAAGTATTCTGCCGTTCTCAGGATCAATAAGCAGCATGGCAACGGAATTGAATTCGAACATGGAACGAAAACGCTCTTCGCTTAAGGAAAGAGCCTCTTCAGAATCCTTCCTGATCTGAATTTCATGTTCCAGTTCTTCCAGCATACGTTGCAGATTACGGGTCATGGAATCAAAAGCCTGCGACAAATCGGCAATTTCCTCAAATCCACCGATGGTAATTCCGGGATAAAAGCTCTGATCTTTAATATTCAAAGCTGCTTCAGTTAAGAGCTTAACCGGACGGGTAATCCTTCTTGCAGTACGGAGAGTGGCAATAAAAACCAATCCGGCAGTGAGGATCGTTGCCAGCAGGGCCACTCCGGCCGAACGCATAGCGGGCACCAGTGCTGTTTCAGCCAGCCGTTCCGCCACCACCCGGAAGGTCAGGTTTCCAAGGCTCAGTTCCGAGTAGGCCCCGATGACATAATCACCGCTGATATTTTTACGCAGCTTCCCATCGTCTATTGACAATGCCTTCTTCTTCGCCAGCACAAAAGAAGGATTGGGATGGGCCAGAACCTGTCCATCCGCGCCCACCAGAAAAAGTGATTCTCCGTCCTGAAAATTCTGCTCGGTAACATCACGCCATGCTGTGCTGAGCCTGAAATCCGCCAACAGCACAACACCTGTTTTTCCTGACATTCTGTCCTTTAACGGCACCCCGACCTGCAAAATCCTCCCGCCACAATTGCCGCCCTCATAGACCCGGCCATAAGTGACCTTGCCAGCGGACACAGTTTGTTCAAACAGTGCTGAATCAGCAGCACCGAGCGGCTCCGAACTGTCATAGACTTTACTGGAAGAAACCCTGCACCTTATCCGGCCATCACCATCCAGAAGAACAAGCGAACATATTGAATTCTGCCGTGCTACCAATTCCTTGGCGAAATGCTGCGCTTCCACGTCAGAAACGGTCGTAAAATTCCTGAACTGGTTCAAGCTGAACAGCTTTTCTTCCAGCGCGGAAAAATGACGCTTCAAATCATGGGCAACATGCCTGGCCATACTCTGTTCCTGCCGATAGGATGCAGCGATCTGCCCGCTGGCAATCCAGACGGTCAGCATAATCCCCAGCAGCACCAGCGGAACCAGCGCAAGCACTATATAGGAGCGAAAAAGTATGGAATAAAGAGTTCTCATTTCAATTCCGGATTTTACCTGACAATCTCTTGAGCCTGCCGCAAAATTTCATCACTGATATCCACACCGATTTTCCCGGCTGTCTTCAAATTGATGAACAGGTAATCCTCAGAGGTTTCAACAGGCAATGAAGATACTGGTGCCCCGGAGAGAAGCATGTGGGCCATACGGGCACTCTGACGACCGATTTTGTAACCATTAAATCCATATCCGGTCAGGGCCCCCAGCTCTACCTGCTTATAGCGCGGAGTTGAAAGCGGCAGCTTGCGCTCTAAGCACAAAGTCACAAAATCCCTGATCCGGGACATGACCAGCCCTTCACGCGGCAGGAGTATGGCATCCACACCGTCAGGGACATAGCTTTTATCCACCAGAATGTTTGTTTCTTTATAGAACGGCTTTTTAGTGAGGATAACCCCGACCTTCGGAGCGGCGTCCTCAAGCATTCTCAGACTCGCAGCCGCGCTTTTATCGCCCGGACTGTAAGGCACAAAGACATTATTCACAGAAGGAACAACATCCTTAAGCGACAGCAGCCTGCGTCCATCGCTGGCGGACAGGCGGACCCCGGTGATATTTCCGGCAGGAGCACGTACGTCTTTTACGATCCCGGCAGAAACAGGGTCGTTGACCGGAGCAAAAACAACCGGAATCCCTGTACCTGCAGTCATTTTCTTAGCCACTATTGCAGCAGGTGTGGGTGACGCGAAAATCAAATCCGGCTTCCGGTCGAGCAGTTTCTGCATATAGCCGACAAGATCATTCTTGGAAGGAGCAGGACCGTCAAAAAAATAAACAACCTTATCCCCTTCCGGGTAGCCCAGTTCCTTTAAGCCGTCCTTGAACCCTTCAAAGGTGGAAAGATTATTTTTTGTAAATTGCAAAACGCCGATTTTATGCACTTTTTCATCAGCATCAAAAGGCATAAAAAGATAAACCGCCACTGCAAAAAATATAAACAGAACTCCCGCCGTAAGAACACTTTTCCGCATCCTTCCCTCCTGTTCGTAAAGTAGCGCAACACCCCGACAATAACACAACGACCTGAGCCGGTAAATTATCATGCAAAACTGTTGGCTGGAATCTCTGCCCTCAACGCCGGACCTCAACCGTATTATCATTCAAGGTTGTTGCCTCGCCGATGTCGGAAAGACGCTCGTGATGCAACGCATTGACCAGATTCCTGTTGGCCGACTGGGACGATTTAAATATGCCTGCTGCGGCAACCGCCCCTTTCGCCACCAGCGGAGTCACCCGGGCGGTGAAAGTTACTTCACCCAGATCATTGAAAGCAACAATTTCATCACCGTCAGCAATGGAGCGGGCAGCCGCATCATCGGGATGGATATCCAGAAACATGGCACCCCGGCTTTCCACAAGCTCGTCCCGCTCAAGAAAAATGGAATTAAGGGTCTCAGTGCTGGGAACGGCAATCAGCTGCAGCGGATAAGTTCCGCCATGACATTCCTGATAGAACGGCAACGGTTCATCCTGTGCGTTGTCCATAATCTGAATCTTGCCCGACGGGGTTTTCCAATCCGTGTGGTCGGCAAAAGATGCGGAAATCATCCCGCCGTTTTGCAGGGTATCGCGCTGGTGAGCACTGATATTCTGCAAGCCCTGCAGGGGATTGGCCAGCAATTCATCCAGCAGATCTTCTTCCGAACGCTGGAAATGAGACTCACCGTACCCCATAGCCTTGGCAAGCAGGCAGAAGATATCCCAATTGCTTTTACATTCTCCGGGCGCAGGGATAATCTTACGGGCCGCGCCGAATGAGCAATAGCCGTAAGAACTGTAGCAGTCCGACTGCTCCACGGAAAATGTCGCGGGCAGGATGATATCGGCATAACGTGCGGTGTCAGTCATGAAACGCTCGTGGACAACGGTGAACAGGTCCGGATTCTCCAGACCTTCACGGATACCGATCTGATTGGAGACCGAGCCCACCGGATTGCTGCCGAAAATATGCAGGCAACGAATCGGCACCTGCCCTTCGCCGCCCTTGAGAGCCATGCCCAGCTGGTTTATATTCACCTGCCGTCCAGCCCTGCGGCGCAGGTCCGGCCGGGTGATGCGGTTCGTATCCACATAAGGACCGCCGCCGGGATTACAGCCGCAAAGCCCGCCTCCGGACTGCTGCCACGCCCCGGTGAAAGCGGAGAGAATGGTGATCAGCCGCACGGTCATGCCCCCGTTGCCGTAACGGGAATTACCGCTGCCGAGAATAATTGCCGGAGCCGAAGCCGAAGCGTATTCACGGGCCAGCTCAATAATGACCTGTGCCGGGACTCCGGTTGCAGACTCAGCCCATGCCGGAGTGTATTGCTCAAGAGAAGCTTTGAACTCAGCGTAGCCTACGGCTTCACTCTGCAGGAACTCCGAATCTTCCAGCCCTTCTTCGGCCAGCACATGCATCATGCCTAGAGCCAGCGCACCGTCCGTGCCGGGTTTGACCAGCACCACCTGATCACAATACTCGGCCATTTCCCCGGCAAAACACTCAATCAGCACCACACGGTTGCCCTGTTTACGACCCTTGACCAGATCGGGCATGCTCTGCAGCCGGGTGGCTTTCATGTTGCTTCCCCAGACAAGATAAAAATCGCTGTCCGCCAGTTCACGGGGGTCAAGACAACCGGTATCGCCCATAACCGACTTGTACCCGGCACTCTTGGCCGAAGAACACAGGGTCTTAACCAGTTCACAGGCTCCCATCCTGTTAAACAATCCATCCCCGCAACTGCGTTGAATCAGGCTCATGACCCCGGAATAGTAGAACGGAAGAATGGAATCCGGGCCGAACTCATCCAGAGCCTGTTTCCACTTTGCGGTGATAGCCTCCACCGCTTCATCCCACGCGATGGGTTCAAAGCAGCCGTCCCCCTTGCCCCCGCTCCGTTTCATGGGAGTAAGGATGCGCTCCGGGGAATGGATGGACTTTTCATAGTGCTGCATCTTGCGGCAGATCAGCCCTGCGCAGACCGGATCATCGGGATCACCTTTTACTTTACTGATCAGAACACCGTCACTTTCCACTAAGAGACCGCAACTGGTGGGACAATCATAAGGACAGATGGATTTAAATATCGGCATGGAATTACCTCGAAAAAAAGGAATTGAAGATAATCTTAAACCACATTCAGCGGTTAATCCAGCAAAGGGTAAACATCCTAAATATTATACGGGATTTTTATCAATTGCTGTGGTAAGTTACTACTTAATAAACCAACAATTGATTATTTTTTTCCCACCTGAAAAACATCTTGGACGAAACAGGAGCACCCGGCCCAGTTTGGATGCCACAGGAGATAATTGTGAAAAAATATATCCGTAAATCAGTATGTTCGTACTGTATCATAATGCTGACCGTTCTGCTGACCCTCTCTTCATGTACTGACACTGCCAGCGTTAAAATAGGTTTTGTGGGCAGCATAACCGGACAATTTTCTGAACTGGGGGTTACCGCCCGAAATACCCTGCAACTCATGACTGAAGAACAGAACAAAGCCGGCGGAATAAACGGCAGAAAAATAGAACTGGTTATCCGGGATGACAAAAGCTCGCCTGAAGCGTGCAAAGCCGCCATTAACGATCTCATCAAAAATGACGTCCGCGTAATCTTAGGTCCCATCACCAGCTCCATGGCGGAAGCGACAACAGAAACCATTGAAGGGCGCGACGTACTGATCATGAGTCCGACCATGAGTACTGACTTCCTTGCAGACAAAGACGATAACCTGCTGCGCACCGCCACCTCCAGCACAGGACAGGCAAACGCACTTGCAGAAAGGGGGCTTGCCCTGGGCCTGGGCAGAACCGCAATTGTCGGTGACATGGAAAACCCCAAATATGTAAAAGCCATAGCCGGAAGATATAAAAAACTGATGCAGGAAGCAGGAAAGGAAGTTCCGGTTGAAATAAATTATTACAGCAACCGGAAACCGGACTTTACTGCCATAGCTGAAAAAATTATTGCCGGGAAACCTGATTCAATTCTTTTTATCACCAACGGTTTTGACGCGGCCATGATAGCACAGGCCCTGCACAAAACCGGGATGGACCAAGCTCTCTTTTTCGGGGTCAGCTGGACCCAGTCCAATGACATCATCACCCATGGCGGAAAGGCAGTGGAAGGAATGCGTCTCATAGGCATGTACGACTACGAAAATCTTGACCCCGAAATAGCTGCCCTGAAAAAGCAATATCTTGATAGATACTACAAAGACCCTTCATTCATATTCACTCTGTATGCTGAGATATTTAAAATCGCTGTTTACGGCCTTGAGCATACAAAATCATATAATCCCGCCCAGATAAAACATACTATACTTAATAAAAAAGAATTCAATGTACTGGGAAATAATATTATTTTTAATAAATTCGGTGACGTCAAAGAAAAATACAACATCGTCACCATCAAGAACGGTAATTTTGTCAACGACAACTAGATTCGTATGAAAAAGAAAAAATCATTAAGAAAAATAATGTCGGTACACTTCATTGTATCGACAACAATTCCATTTTTACTATTTGCTGCACTGGCATACGCATACACTTTAACCCACTTCAAAACGGATATTGATGACAAAAACAATTCTTCAGCAAAACTTATAGTAAGTATTGTTGAAGAAGAAATGCACAACATCCAGAGCTCCTTACAGAATTGTGCAAAAGCAATCGAGAAAAATAAAAATACGGCGGTACAAACCGAAATATATCTGCAGGCCATCATCATGGCCAATCCGGCAATACATCAGGTCCGGCTGCTGAATAACGAAGGGATTGTTTATGCTCTTTCCCCTTTTTCCAAGGATGTGCTGGGGATGGACATGTCCAACTACCCTTCATTTAAAAATGCATATGTAAAAAAAACAGTTTACTGGTCCCCGGCTATTATTTCAGCCACCCACCGGACACCTGTATTCCAGATCTCAATTCCTGTACAAAATGGAGTGCTGATCGCCAATGTAACGTTCCCGAATCTCAACTCGCTGATCAAGGAACTGAATATAGGAGAACACAGCATCCTTGCAGTCACCGACCAGACCGGAACCTACATTGCCCACACGGATGAGACACAGGTACTGCAACGCACTGAAGATCCGCATTTTAAACTATTCAAAGATATTTCCGGAAAATCAGTCCGCAAGGAATCAATCAAAAACGACAAAAATTATGATACGGCCTACGCTGCTTCCATCGGCCCGTCCCGCTGGGTGGCTTTGATCTACCAAAACTCAAAAGAAGTGTACCGGGACCTGATCACCTACACCATTGCGTTCACCACTCTTGCCCTGCTGATACTGTTTCTGGGCATGATAGTCCTGCTCTTCAGGCTGAAAACAATCGGCTCCAACTTTAATGAGCTGGTCTCCCTTGCAGCACAGGTTTCACGCGGAGATTACAGCCGCTCTGCAACTCCGAAAGACATCCGGGAATTCGATGAAATTGCGACTGCTTTCGGAAAGATGTCCTCCAGCATTGAATCACGAGAACAGGAAATCAACACCCTGAACCGGGATCTCGCGCAGCAATTGAGCGAAATGCAGAAACTGCGCAGCCTGTTGAGCAATATCATCAACTCCATGCCCTCCGTACTCATTGCCGTGGACAGTTCAACAAAAATTATCCAGTGGAACGCGCAGGCCGAACTGGAATCCGGAATAAGAAGCAAAGACGCCGCAGGGCGCGCCCTTGAAGATGTCTACCCGCGACTTTCTTCCAAAATGGCGGACATACGAACAGCCATGCACAGCTCCAAACCCCGCAGTGAGGGCAGGCTGACCCATCTTCAGGACGGCAGAACCTACCATGAAGATATCACCATATACCCCCTTGAAAGCAACGGTATTGAAGGTGCGGTAATCCGTTTGGACGATGTAACCGACAAAGTCCGGCTTGAGCAGATCATGGTGCAATCCGAAAAGATGATGTCGCTGGGGGGGCTTGCGGCAGGAATGGCCCATGAAATCAACAATCCGCTGGCCGGAATTTCCGGCAATATCTACAATATGCAGAAACGCATTTTCGGGGACCTCCCGGCCAATCAGGCTGCTGCTGAAAAATACGGATTGTCGCTCGAAGACATGCACAGATATCTGGATGCGCGGGATATCCCTAAAATGATGGAAGCCATCAAATCTTCCACAAACCGGGCCTCCACCATTGTCCGCAACATGCTCAGCTTCAGCCGCAAAAGCGAAAAAAACATGGAGCCGCAGAACATAGCAGACCTGCTGGACGAAACAATTGATATTGCCGCCAGCGACTATAACCTGAAAAAGCAGTTTGACTTCAAAAAGATCAGGATTGTGCGCGATTACAGTGAAAATATTGCTGATGTTTTTTGCGAAAGAAGCGAGATTCAGCAGGTCTTCTTCAACATCATGAAGAACGGGGCCGAAGCCATGAAGGACAAAGAGTACTCCGGCTCATCTCCCTGCTTCACCATAAAAATTTATCAGGAAAGACAGGATGTCACAGTACAGATCGAGGACAATGGACCGGGAATAAACGAAAAGGCAAGATCGCGAATATTCGAACCGTTCTACACAACCAAACCCGTGGGCAAAGGCACGGGACTAGGGCTGTCAGTTGCCTACTTTATTATAACCGAACAGCACAAAGGTTCCATGAGCATAGATTCGGAAACAGGCAACTGGACCCGCTTCACCATCACCCTCCCGGTAAAACAGGAAAATTAAATTTACCCTTAACAACACTTAGCATCCATACAATGCCAACCTCAAGGAAACATATGAACAAAACAACACTATTCCGTAAACTGGTCAACAGCCCCGAAATTTTACTCATGCCCGTGGCCTATGACGGCATATCCCTGCTGGCTATTGAGCAGGCCGGATTCAAAGCCACCTGCATTGCCGGGTACGGCACCTCAAGCTCTCTGCTGGGTCTTCCGGATATCGGCATGATCAGCTCCAGCGAAATGCTGACCCATTACGCCAATCTCATCGCCCGTACCGAGCTCCCGGTCATGGTCGATATCGACACCGGATTCGGTGATGTGAATAACGTCATCCGCACAGTGCAGCAGGTGGAACAAATGGGCGCGGCTGCCCTATTCATTGAGGACCAGACCTACCCCAAACGGTGCGGGCATATGGGCGGAAAATCCGTAGTGGATGTGGAAGAATACCTGCCCAAGCTGAAGGCCGCCCTCTGGGCACGCAAAAATCCGGATTTAACAATCATGGCCCGTACCGACGCCAAGGCTGTATACGGTCTGGATGAAGCCATCAGACGGGGAAAAATTTACGCTGAAGCCGGGGCGGACATGGTCTTTGTGGAAGCGGTGGGTTCTGTGGACGAAATGCGCCGGGTCAATGCCGAAATTCCGGTCCCCAGCATGGCCAATATGATTGAAGGCGGCAAAACCCCGTTCCTGAACAAGGACGAGCTTCAGGATGTGGGCTACGCACTTGCCGCCTACGCCTGCGGCCCGCTCTACGCCGCAGCACGGGCAGTACAAAAATGGGCAACCACACTCAAAGAAGAAGGCAGCACAGAAAGTTTCGCCACCCCGGAAAATATGATGGATTTCGCTGAATACTACAGCTTCATCGGCGCGGATAAAATTCGGGAACGGGAAAAAATATTTCTAAACGGGACAGACAAATAAAAAAAAGACCCGCCGAAACCGACGGGTCTTTTTTCTCGTAAAAACTTACTGCTATGCAGGAGCGGGAACGGCCTCCGGTGCAACCGGGGTGAAGCCCTTTTCCGCAACCTTTCCGGCTGCAGGCTCAAGAGCGCGCTCTTCAAGATAATCCACAGCGTTCTCATTGATATATTTCAGGAAAGCGTTGTTCAGCGCGTGACCGGAAGCATAGACTTCGAAACGGCCCTGCAGGGGCATTTCAAGAACAGCCATGTCACCGATAAAATCAAGCATTTTATGCCTTACAAACTCATCAGCAAAGCGAAGACCGCCGTCGTTCAGAATACCGTAATCATCAAGAACAACAGCGTTATCAAGGGAACCGCCCAGTGCAAGACCGTTGGCATGCAGGTATTCAACCTCTTTCAGGAAGCCGAAAGTTCTGGCTTTAGCCAGCTCGTCCATGAAAACATCAGGAGTAATCTCAAGGGAAAGGGTCTGTTTGCCGATCTGGGGGTGTTCGAAATCAATGGTATAATCAACAGCAAAACCGTCATGGGGAAAAGCCCTGACATACTTGCCGTCCTGCTCGAAATTAAGTGATTTGGTCACAGCCAGAACCTTGCGCGGCTTGGCAAGATCACGAACTCCGGCCTGACGGAGCAGATATACAAAAGGACCTGCGCTGCCATCCATAATGGGCAGTTCATTACCTCTTACTTCTACATGAATATTATCAATGCCCATTCCGCGTACCGCGGCGAGCAGATGTTCGACAGTGGAAACGGAATCCTGTCCGTTACCGAGAGTGGTGGCCAGTCCGGTTGCTACAACCAGATTGGGATTGGGAGTAATAAATGAGCTTCCAGAACCGGTATGGAGCGAAAAAAGGATTCCGGTATCTTCCACAGCAGGACGGAGCACAATCTCCACCTGTTTACCGCTGTGAAGCCCGATACCCTTACATCTCACTGTGTTCTGAATAGTAGTTTGTAGCATATTATCTCCTGTTGCCACTCTATGTAGCAATTAATATGCCACTCTAAAGGAGTTTTTCAACATACTGATTTTAATAAACTTTTTAATTATATCAATTATCACAAAACGTAACTAGTTGTATTTTTACAACAACACAAAACATACGCTGTGGTTTTTTTGCAAACATGCAGCAAAGCTATCTCTTTTTTGCCACAACAATACGGTCGTGCCCGGAGAGGTCTTTTTGCACCTCCACACAACCCGAAAATGCAGCACAGCTGTCAAAAATATCATAGGCGACCTGTCCCTGAAGATAACCGATCTCCATAAACACAGTGCCGCCCTTTTTCAAAGCCGATCCGATACGCGGTGCACTGCCTTTGATATCCTCGTCCCCGGACGGACCGCTGACCAGCGCAGACACAGGTTCAAATTCCGCCACCTCATAGCTGATTTCATCCAGTTCCGCTTCACAAAGATAAGGCGGATTAGCCAAAATCAGGTCAAACTTTGCGTCAGCCAGCAGAGATTCATTAAAATCAGCACGCACAAACTGCACCCGCTTAGCAACACCGTGCAACCGCGCATTCTCCTGTGCAATATTAAGAGCAGCCGGACTCAGATCAACCGCAATCCCGCGTGCCTTGGGAAACAACTTCGCCACTGTCACCGCCAGAATCCCCGATCCGGTACCGAAATCAGCAAAAACAAACTCTTCATGCGCACCAAAAAGCTGCTCAACCTTCTCAACTATCTCCTCAGTCTCAGGACGGGGGATCAACACCCCCGGCCCAACCTTGAATTCAAGGCCGTAAAATTCCTTCACACCCAGAATATAAGCCGCAGGTTCGCCGGAAGCTCTGCGTTTAATCAGCATTTCGAACTCAGCCAACTTCTCTGAATCCACAACGCGGTGCATCTCGGTAATCAGCTGCACCCGGCTTAACCCGAAAACCTGCTCCGCAAATAGCTGCGCAGACAAGGCCGGGGAATCCACGCCAGCTTCATTTAGCCGAGCTGTGGCTTTGGATAAAATTTCTTTGAGTGTAAGATCGTGCATATCTAGCCTTCGGCGACCCTGCCGGGGGCCTTAAACCCTTTTTGCAAAAAGGGTTTAAGAATCCCAAAAACTTTAAATAAGCTTCGCTGGTTTAATTTCAATAAAAAAACGGGATATTAAAAAATATCCCGTTTTAGATTTTATCTTAGCCCAACCCCGGCCAACGCGTTTTGGGGAGAGGGGATGGGGAGTCCAGAGGGGAAGGGGAGAACACCTTTTTGGCGGCAGCAAAAGGGGTTCTCCCCTTCTCCTTTGGCCGCCGGAGGCATGCTTCCCTAGCCGTCCTGAGCCTGTTGCTTCAAAGCTTCGGACTGGTAGTGGCTGATGAGCGAATCGACCAGCTCGTTCATGTCCCCTTCGATTACGGAATCGAGTTTGTAGAGGGTCAGGTTGATGCGGTGATCGGTCACCCTGCCCTGCGGAAAGTTGTAGGTACGGATACGTTCGGAACGGTCACCGGAACCGACCTGTGCGCGACGCTGTTCAGCCATTTCCGCATGCTGTTTGTCCTGCTCGGCCTGCAACAGGCGGGAACAGAGAACCTTCATGGCCTTGGCCTTGTTCTTGTGCTGGGACTTTTCGTCCTGACAGATAACAACCAGCCCGGTGGGAAGGTGGGTTATGCGGATAGCGGAGTCAGTAGTGTTAACGGACTGACCGCCGGGACCGGATGCACGGAACACGTCGATACGCAGATCTTCGTTGCGCACCTGTACGTCCACTTCCTCTGCTTCGGGCATGATGGCCACGGTGGCTGCGGAAGTGTGGATACGGCCCTGTGTTTCAGTGGCGGGCACACGCTGAACACGATGGGTACCGGACTCGTATTTCATCTTGGAGTAGATGCGGCTGCCGCTGATGGCGGCGATAATTTCCTTGAATCCGCCAGTTCCGGTGGGGTTGGAACTCATGACCTCAACTTTCCAGCCGTTGGCATCTGCAAAACGGGAATACATGCGGAAAAGATCGGCGGCAAAAAGGGCTGCTTCTTCCCCGCCGGTACCGCCGCGGATTTCAAGGATAATGTTCTTGCCGTCCATGGGGTCTTTAGGCAGCAGGAGAAGCTTGAGTTCTTCTTCCAGCTTGGGCAGACGATCCTTGATCTCGGCAATTTCCATCTCAGCCATTTCGCGGATTTCCGGGTCGGAATCCTTGGCCATTTCCTTGTTGTCTTCAAGGTCGGCGGAAAGCTGCTTGTATTCGCGGAAAGCTTCCACAACATCGCCGAGTTCAGCGTGGGCCATGGTTACTTTACGGTAGCGATCCTGATTATTATAAACTTCCGGGTCTGCAAGCTCCTGCTCCAGATCCATGAAAGAACGTTCAATCTCTTCCAACTTGGCAAACATCAGCTGTCTCCTCCATCAGCATCGGCAGCAACCGCAGTATTAAGTGCCGCAAGAGCAACTTCAATCTGCTCTTCGTCCGGCTCGCGGGTAGTCAGCAGCTGCATCCCCATTCCGGGCAGACAGGCCGCCTTGCACAGGGGTTTGTCCTCGTGTTTGGCAGAAGCCTTGATCATCTCATAGGCGACCGCACTCACAGGAGCCATCAGCAGCAGCTTGATACCGACTATATATAAATGTTTAAGCACAAAGGTCTGCGGTGCCCAGACGGCAACGATCATGGGAACCAGCACAGTGAAAAGCAGGATACTCACCACCAGCACGAAAAGCAGAAATGCTGTTCCGCAACGGGGATGGAGCCTGCTGAAATTTTTAATATCGCAAACGTCAAGTTTGCCGCCCGCTTCATAAGCCCAGATAGCCTTGTGTTCGGCACCGTGATACTGGAACACGCGCTTGATATCCGGCACAAATGAGATGGACACGATGTAACCGATGAACATGAGCATCTTGAAGAAGCCGTCCCAGACATGGAAACTCAGGGAATCCACACCGCCGGAAACGCCCCACCACTTCATAGCCACGGAAAAAAAGTGCGGCAGCACAACGAAAAGACCAAGCGCGGCACCAAGTGCGATGACCATGGTCAGCACAAGGTGAAAAGTGGTCAGTTCGCCGTCTTCCTCTTCATCAAGAGCCTGAGTGGCGGAATAGTTAAGGGCTTTGACTCCGTTAACCATGGTCTCCATAAAAATAGGAAAACCACGCAGAAAAGGTTTTTTCATAAACTCGGGAGTCATTGAAAACCAGGGACGAAGCTCAACAGTAATTTCACCGTCAGGACGACGGACAGCAATGGCAAGATTGTCCTTTGCGCGCATCATAACGCCTTCGATAACAGCCTGCCCGCCAACGGTTTTGGCGGCGGACATAAGAAGAGGTAATTTCAAATCCGTTTCCTCACTGATAAGGGCCGGACAGCCCGTAAAATAGTAATGTTTCTCAGTAGAATAATCACTTACAGCCGTCAAGCAAGACCGAGATTGATTATCACTACAAAAGAATACAGCGGGGAGGGATTTGAAATGTCCCACCCGGCTACGATGCAGGACTTTTAAATATTTTAAAAAAGGACATGCCTCTACCGTCATAAAACGGCAGAGGCATGTTCACGCGGCAAAACCGCAGAAATATGAGCTAGTTGCCCTTAACTTTGCTTGCTGCGTCGAAGTTACCGAACTTCTTCTTAAAGCGATCGATACGACCAGCGGTATCAACAAAACGCTGCTTACCAGTGTAGAAAGGGTGGCAGTTGGAACAAATTTCAGTGCTCACCTCTTCACCAATGGTGGAGTAGAGTTCGGACTCATAACCGCAGTGGCAACGTACAGTTGCCTTATGCAATTTAGGATGGATATCTTTTTTCATGACTTTCTCCTGTCTTTGTTAACCGTGAAAACAAGGCCGAATACACCTGCACATAATAATATGCAAGCTTTATTTGCCCAGTTCCGCAATTTTTAGTGCAATAAGTTAACAGGCCCACCTGATGCACGTCAAGCGGCCGGAACGAGCAGACAACCAGATGCCTGCTGACGATTCAGCTATCAGACCGGGACAGCTTACAATCCCCGTTTACGCTTAATAACCGGACCGTCACCATTCAGCTGATTGTCTTTAAAGAACAAAAAAGGCGGGACCGCGAGGATCCCGCCCAAATATACTAAGAAGCTGTCTGATCTATACGCAGCCGGTGGGCTTGGGCAGACCAGCCATCTTACAAGCTCCCTTACCGGGACCGGAGGGGAACAGTTCGTAGATGTGCTTCAGTTTGAAACCAGTTACTTTGGAGAGGATACGCACCATGGGAGCGATACCGTTCTTTTTGTAGTAGTCCTGCAGGAAGTCGATAACTTTCTGGTGTTCTTCGTTGAGTTCTTTGATGCCTTCGGACTCTTTGCAGAAGTCAACCCACTCAGGGCACCAGTCTTCAAACTTCAGGAGGAAACCGTCTTCATCAACGTCAAAGCTTTTGCCCATGAATTCTACGATAGCCATAATAATACTCCTAGGAATATTTACATTTATTACTGTAGGTTCTGACCGTGTCGAACCTGCCATATCCAAAAACAGCATTCCACTGTTTCACGACTATTTTATAGCGTAAACCCTTACGCGTTTTTGCTTAAATTGAAATAAGCCTTAAATCCCATTCTTGTCAATCGGGATCAGGAATTTATTTGTCGAGTAATTCCTGAAGATGAGGCAGAGCATACTCAAGGGAAGGATCGAGCTCCAGCGCGGTGGTCAAATACTCGATGGCTTCATCATCTTCACCCATAAACTTATGACATAATCCGAGATTGGCAAGGTCTGAAGCCGATCCGCTGTCCAGTGCAAGGGCCGCCTTGAAATCAACCGCTGCCAGCGCGTAATCCTTGGCCTTGAATTTAGCCACACCGCGCAGGTTGAAATACTCCTTGGCCTCGTCATCAAGCTCAATGGCCCGGTCAAGATAAGGAATGGTTACCGGCCAGCGTTCCTCAAGAGAAAGCGCGTAAGCGGTGTAGAATGCGGAAAGAGCCTTCTCTTCATCCGCAGGCTGCATCTCCACCGCAATGCTGAACATATCCACCGCGTGGGAGGTATCTCCGCCGCGCAGGGCCAGCATGCCTTCAAAGAAAGGAATGAAATACGGCTCGCCGTAAATATCCGAAATCACATCCAGCCCGTCCCCGGCGATATCGAGGGCGACCTTCTCAGACAGGATACGGCCCACAAACAGGCCGAGGCTGGCATGCGGGGTGCGCTCCCGGAACTGAAAACCGGGCACGAAGTTGTAGTTGGCAGGTACACCCAGCTCAGGATGGGTGGTCGCTACGGTGTACAAGGTGTAGCCCTTTTCATCCAACCGGGCGGCGAAAGTCTTCAGCTCATCATAAATATCGTCACTCTCAACAGAGGGCAGGGATTTCATCTGCACGCACTGCCCTGCTCCAAGCCAGCCGGTCTGCTCAATCTCGGTAAACTTGGGCAGGCCGGAAGCTTCGTAAACACGTCCGGTCTCAAAATCCCCGGCCAACTGCGCCACCTCGGTGAAAGCGCGGATAGCGGCCTTGCAGGGAGAAGCGGAAGTCCCGGCGGTAAAGACAATCTCACTCATGCCCGGAAAAGTGGACGGGTCCCATGCGGTCACCGCCACCGTGGGCAACGGCATACCGAAGGAAAAGTCGTTGATGATGTATTTGATGTCGTTGTCATCAAAGCATTTGCAGAGATTGGCGAGCACCTCATCATCGCAGGAAGCAGGATCAATCACCGGAACTTCGGGACGGTCACGGTCAATAACCGCGCAAACGTGCCGTTCCACCAGTTCACTTGCGCCCTGAAGCACGGATTCTTCCGGGGAGTTACCAGCGGATGCCCCGTTGAATTCATTGAGAATCTTGAACCAGTCCAGTGGTACGTACTCTTCTTCACCGGTATGAACGTTAAGTGCAGGATAAAAATGCCAGCGTACCAGATCAAGGATGACCCGCGCCTTGCCGGGGTCCATATCCTCGCCCACGGACTGCAGGATTTTCTCAATGGAAACAACCTTGCCGGGCCAGAGATCTTCGGCCTCGCTATAAGTGGCAAGGGTAAAATTCTCCGGTGTGGACCAGAAGCTGAAAAAGCTGAACCGCTCCACCAGCTCCATAAGCGCGGAAGCCTCGGCCTGAGCCACGGAAGCACCCTTGCCCATCTGCTTGCGGGTGGGCATTACTTCACGGGCCTCATCGCCGCATTCGCTGATGAAGACGGGAATCCCCAGACGCCCGGTATCAACCTTGCGGGTGCATTTCAGCACGCCGTTGCATTTCTCATCCAGCAGGGCCTTAACGCGGGAGACGGTCTCTTCGGGACTTACCGCCTTATCCTGGTCCTTGGAATAAACTTTGGGACATGATTTAAGCTCAAGCATTATTTCACTCCCATGCGGACCAGAGAAATAATGGACTTGCCTTCACCGGCGTTTCCGGCAAAAGGAACTTCCTGCTTCATCAGACGATAGCTGTCCTTGGTCTGCTCAAAAAACTTCTTGCCGCCGCGCTTTTTATCCATGGCCAGCAGCACTTCGGAATCCTTGGCTTCCACCAGATGGCGACCGATAAATCCGGGCAGGGACTCGGCAACATCATCGCGGTGCAGGATTTCACATCCTAAAATATAGTTGAACTTTTCTTCCAGATCAGTCTCGGCGAAATCCACCTTGCGCATGCTGATATTTCCATCAAGCTTGTTGCGCGCAGCGTTCAAGCGGGCAAAAAGCAGTGCGTCATCATCAGTATCAGCCAGCACAACTTCATAACCCCGGCTGGCTGCGATCATTCCGCAAAGCCCGCCGTCAGTGCCCACTTCAAGAAATTTAGCACCTTCAGCCGCCTTGAACTTCAGCGCGTAAAAGCCGAGCACCAGAGAAGAAGGCCAGATCTTGGCCCACAGGGGCAAGTCGATTTTCTTGCCGCCACGGGCTTTGTTGACGAGTTTATCAAGGTATGCGGGCATATCCGCAATCTGGGCCAGTTCAAAAATCCGGTCGCCCACTTTAACTTCTTCAAACTTGATTGCTCCGAACTTGTTCCGGGCCGCAGCAAGCAGTTCATCAAAAGTCGCAGCGGGCTTCAACGCTATATTTTTCAAGGAAACCTCCTGAAGGAATAATCGAAATTTATTTTATCCTGATGAAACAGAAAAATGCTCCACGGCAGCAGATTATGTGCCGTGAAGCAAGATGAGTAATCATTAACAAGCGGGTGGTCAACCGCCACCATCCGTGAAAAAAGCTACGAATACAACGCAACCTTATCCCAGCGTTCCTGATAAGTTTTTGCGATTTCCCCGAAGTGGCTGACCATCTGGGGCGGAAGTGCTGTTTTGGACTCTCCGCAGATAAACATTGCAGCCAGAACCAGCTTGCTTCTGATAAAATCCCCGTGAGTTATGCGCTTTTGCACCGAACCGGACAATCCTGCAACTGTATCCAGCACTTCCTGTGCACGCACAAGCGAGCTGTGCTTTTCATTAACCAGCCGCTCACCCGCACGGGCAATCTCATCAAGCTTCTGCTCATCACTAAGCATTTCAAGGGCAATTTCCGCCGCGTGTTTCGCATTTCCGCGCTCGTACGGGGGCAGAATATTTTCACCGGGAGTGAATAGATCCAGCAGGCCGTTGTCGCAATCTTCAGTTAGCACAGCAGCTCCGCAGGCCGCTGTTTCAAAAGTACGGTAATTGAGCTCCGCAGCCGCAGACTGATTCAAGATAATCTTAGAGCGGGCAAAGAGAGGCTGGTACGCGCCCTTTTTGACAAGTATGGGACAAAATTTAGCAAACGTATCCAAAAAAACTTTTCGTGCAATATTCTGTTTGCTATCCACCGTCCCCACAAAACAAACCGGGATATCCCGGACCTGCGAATCATTAAATGCGCTGGCCTTGTCATAAAACAAAGGAAACCATTTATTCAGCTTCGGATAACCGGCTTCATTGAACAGCGGAACGGCATTTTTTTGAGCAACCATCGCGCAATCAAATGCATAGGAATACGGAACATGCCACGGGTTGCAATAAGTATCGATAAAATAACCCACAGTAGGACAATCCAAAGCCTCCAAACCCCAGACTCTGGGGATATTGCCCACGTCATGCCAGAACACAAGATCAGGCTGAAATGAAAATTTATCAAAGATGGTCAACAAATCCTGATAAAAAAGCGGACGGTTAACCTGAAGCAATTTTTCACTCTCAATCGGCTCACTATCCCACCTGATGTGAAAAACGTCGTGCCCCAACTCACGAAAAGAAGAAGCCAAAAGGCCGGATTCCAAAATAACAATCTTCATATTCACAATCCTGCTTATTGCAACGAGCAGCTGTAAGAAGCGTAACTATTTCCCCTGACTGACCCAGCACTTTACTCTGAAACACCTGTAATTAACACAAAAAAAAGACCACCCTCACGGATGGTCTTTATTAAATTCTGGAGCGGGAAACGAGATTTGAACTCGCGACTCCGACCTTGGCAAGGTCGTACTCTACCACTGAGTTATTCCCGCGAATGGAGGCGGCATCCAGATTTGAACTGGAGAATGGAGGTTTTGCAGACCTCTGCCTTACCACTTGGCTATGCCGCCTTATTTTTGGAGCGGGAAACGAGATTTGAACTCGCGACTCCGACCTTGGCAAGGTCGTACTCTACCACTGAGTTATTCCCGCTCAAAAGCCTTCCGCATCACGGAAAGCAAACGGCCTCCCGATTAAAGGAGGCCTGAAATTCTGGAGCGGGAAACGAGATTTGAACTCGCGACTCCAACCTTGGCAAGGTTGTACTCTACCACTGAGTTATTCCCGCTCGGGGCTTTACCTTCAAACAATATGAAGGAAGGGACAGTCACAGGGACGGACCCAGGAAATTTTTTGGAGCGGGAAACGAGATTTGAACTCGCGACTCCGACCTTGGCAAGGTCGTACTCTACCACTGAGTTATTCCCGCTCTTGGAGGCGACATCCGGATTTGAACCGGAGAATGGAGGTTTTGCAGACCTCTGCCTTACCACTTGGCTATGTCGCCGTCTTTTTGGAGCGGGAAACGAGATTTGAACTCGCGACTCCAACCTTGGCAAGGTTGTACTCTACCACTGAGTTATTCCCGCTCACGAAAAGCGAAGCAGTTTTTAACTTTCTGTTATAAAACTGTCAACACCTTTTTAAATTTTTATATCTTTTGCTTTCCCTCTACTGGACATATTGAGAATAATTACTACTTATTCTGCAAAGATATACGTCCGTAAAGTCAAACATTTAATTCAAAGAATCGACTGGTGTGTCGTTGAGAAACGTGTTTAGGGCAGCTGTTTTTTTTTGTCAACCGTTTTAATTTTTTATTTTTTTATTTTTTTTTATCATGCCCTTTACTTCCATAGCCACTTTAGGCTAATACCATTCATCTTAAAAGTTAGAGTTGTTTTGGCAAACTCGTAACCCCACCTCCGTCTATTAAAAAGAGAGGTTATCAATATGGAACAGAAAGATATTGAATACTTCCGTGAAACCCTGAACAAGATGCTTGATGACATCCTTCAGAAGGGCAAGGAAACAATCGACGACATGACTGAATCCGGGGAGACCTATGCAGACCCCGCAGACCGTGCAACTGCCGAGTCCGACCGAGCCTTCACTCTCAGACTCAGAGACAGGGAGCGCAAGCTGATCAAAAAAATCCAGAAGGCCATCCAGCGCATTGATGACGGTGATTTCGGTATCTGCCACGCTTGCGGTGACGACATCTCCGTTCCCAGGCTCAAGGCCCGCCCGGTAACCACCCTCTGTATCGCCTGCAAAAGCAAGCAGGAAGAAGAGGAACAAAACCGCGGAGACTAAGCCCGGATCAAAGTAAATGGATGCACACTTCTTTCGTGCCCTGATCGGTGAACTTGAGGAAAACCTCAAAGGCCGCAGGGTGGAAAAAATATTTGCCCCCGCTGAGGGAGTGTGGACTTTCGCGCTCCAATCAAAGGGAGGTAAGGAATATCTTCTCTTCAGGCCCGCCAAATCGGTGGGCCTGCTCTTTCTTTCAAGGGTGAAACCGGTTAATCCCCCCAGCCCGCCGTCACAGGTCATGTGGCTGCGTAAACGGCTGGCCGGACGCAGGCTCTTCGAAGCCCATCACGACTGGATCAACCTGCGGGTTGCCTTCACCCTTTCCCCATGGAAACAACGCGATAAATACCGCTACCTGTTGCTGGACATGAAAAAAGGAGTCTCCCTGATTCATGACCTT
This sequence comes from Desulfovibrio sp. JC010, assembly GCF_010470675.1. Classification (NCBI taxonomy): domain Bacteria; kingdom Pseudomonadati; phylum Thermodesulfobacteriota; class Desulfovibrionia; order Desulfovibrionales; family Desulfovibrionaceae; genus Desulfovibrio; species Desulfovibrio sp. JC010. The sequence continues at coordinate 159,210 of NZ_VOIQ01000007.1, read as the reverse complement.
CCGGAAGGATTTCCCGCGCCTGTCAGCTGGCCACCCTACGAGGAAGCCCGCTCGGACGATGAAATCTGGCGCGAATATCCGCAGATATCCCCTCCTCTGCGCAAGACCCTGAACACGCTTGCCGAAGACGAAGGACGGGACCTGCTGGACCGCCTTGAAATGGGAATCTCTGACCGCTTCTACATTTCAGAAAAAAAAGGTGAACTGACCGCCCCGCGCGTCTGGTCCAACCCCAAAGCCGCTGAAGAGATTTACGATTCCGCCATTGAAGCAGCATCCGTGTACGGAGAAAAGATTCTCTTCCCGGTCATGGAGCGCATGGAGAATGCCGAACAGCGCAGCACTCTCAAGTCCGGCAAAAAGAAATTCAAAAAGATTTTCAGACGTATTGAGCAGGAAGAAGAACGGCTGCGCGCACTTCAGGCCCGCAAGATCGAAGCCGAAGCCCTGCAGGCCGAGATGTACCGCTTAAAGGACCTGCGTGAGCTGGACAAGGTAACTGTCACCCATCCCGAACACGGCGAAATGGAAGTAAGTCTCGATCCGCTACTGACTCCCACTGAGAACATGGAAAAGATATTCCGCTTCGCAGCCAAGGCACAGCGCGGATTCAAGCACATGGAAAGGCGCAGGCAGGAAGTGGAAGCCGAGCATGAGCTGTTCCTGAAAGCCAACCTCATGCCCGCCGCCGACAAGGGCAAGAAAAAGAAAAATATCGAGATACCCAAGAAGTATAAAAATATCGCCGCTGCCCTGTTCATCTCTTCCGACGGTTTCCTGATGATCCGCGGCAAGAACAGCAAAGCCAACCACGAAATTCTGAGCAAGGTGTCTTCAGTATTTGATTACTGGTTCCACGTACAGGGCGGCCCCGGCTCCCACGTTATCCTCAAACGCGACCATCCAAGTCAGGAAGTACCGGAACAGACCCTGCGCGAGGCTGCCATACTCGCAGCCCTGAAAAGCTACCGCACCAACGACTCTAAAGCCGATGTCATGTGCGCGCTGGTAAAAGATGTCCGCAAAGTAAAAGGCTGGGCTCACGGGCAAGTAGCCGTAGACAGCGTGCTCCAGAACCTGCATGTTGATATTGATCAGAGTTTAGAAGAAAAACTGGCTAAGAAATAAGAATGCCTCCGGCGGCCCTTCGGGGACCAAAGAACCTTTTTTTGGAAAAAAGGTTCTCTGGACTCTCCCAAAAACTTTTTATCGGGGCTTCGCCGCTTCGTATTAAAAATAGTGCAAATAACTAAAGCGCAATATCTTTCGAGGTATTGCGCTTTAGTTATTGAAGGTAGGTCGTCAAATATCTGTGCGAAGCTTACTAAAAAGTTTTGAAGGGATGGGGTCTGGGGAAGGGAAACTTTTCCCAAAAGTTTCCCTTCCCCAGCCGCCGGAGGCATACATTTATGCCGTTTTGGAAATTCCGTTGAGCATGGCCAGTACTGTGCTTTGCTCTTTATCAAATCTATTAGCCACGCTCTGCTGTACCCGTTCGGTAGAAGACGAAAACTGTCCTTTGCGCTCGCCGTATATTTCCTTGACCAGATCAGCGGGAAACCCTTTGCTTTCGGCATTTGCGGCCAGCTTGTCGATAGCCTTGGCAATCAGGTTGGAGGCCCCTGTTGGGCCGTGCTGTACTGATGTGGACCAGAGCACTTCACGTACCGGAGCGGGCAGTGAATTCATGTCTATGCCGGTCTTTTCGAGAATCATCTTGGCTGCGGGATCGTAGTGGCTGCCCTGAATAAAATCGTGCTGCAACTTTTCAAAACCCTTGGGATCGGAATCGGCCAGCTGCTTCCAGATATCGGGCATGGAGCCTGCTTTTGAACCGGTATCAGCAGGCCCGGCACCGAGCAGCTTGTCGGCTATTTCCGGAGCCTTGTCTTTAAGGAACTGGATAAAACGATCCATGGTCCCGGTCTTGGAGGCAATTTGGTATTTTCCGTAAGAAGTACCGCCCACCCGGTCATAGCCGATGGCGGAAACACCGTTGGAACCTGATTCAAATTTTGCGGCAAGATCTCCGGTAACCAGTTGGTTAAATGCTGAAGTGTCCATTTTTTTGACAGCAGCATTGTCGGTGGCAACGGGATTGGCGCGATAGGCATTGAGAGCCTGCGCGTTGTGCATACCTGTTCCGGACTGCAAGCCTTTTACGGAATTAAGCGCGGTAAGGGCTTCCAGCATGAGCACATCGTTCATGACTCCCATGTCCATGCTGCTGGGCGAAAACTGGTCGCCTGAACCGCCGGAAAACAGCTTCTCGGCCATCATGAGTTCCATGTCGAAAGCCCCGGCCTGCCCTTTCATGGCAGCAAGGTTAGGGGCGGAACCGCTTCCGTTACCGGAAACATTCCCCAGCATCTTCATCATCGCGGCAATATCGTTGGTCACATTGGTCATGAGTAATCCCTCTGTCAAAAAAATATCTTTTCAACATGGGATTTGCACCAAGTGTACCAATTGCCTGCCCTGCCTGTCCGGCAAGAAAAAAGGCCCTTTTGAAACCAATCAAAAAAGCCTTTAATTACAAAACAATACATGAATCAATCATCATCCTTACCATCATCAATAAGAAAGAGTTCCCGCTTCTTCTTTTCAAAAACAACTGCAGCACGGAACGCTGAAATGGCAAGGGCCAGAATACTCAGGATCAGGATCAAGCCTTTCTGAAACTCCCATTTCTGGCGAATAATCATATCTATAATAAAATTCGACTGGAAATTATTTGAATAGTAGATCAGCGCGGGAATGCAAAGCAAGGCAAGCCCAAGCAGAACCACCTCCATCCAGATAAAAGTCCTGCCCAGCAGCATGATAAAAAGGGTTGAATCGCGGATAACCCTGAGTGTAACCAATCTTTTTCTGAGCTTTTTCAAGCGGTCATCAATGCGGTCCAGATAACGCTGGGTCTTGCGGAAAGTCTCAGCAGCATTGAGCTGCTGGGTTTTGATCCAGTAAATCTTATCCGCGCAGTAATTGAAATCGCTGTTGAATTCGGTCAGCAGCTTGGGAAACGGAAACCATGAAGCCTCGCGCTGGACGTCCAGCAATTCCTCACGGTAGATTTCCAGTTTTTTATTGATGACCTTAATTTCGTATTCAACACGCTTTTCAATTTCATCGGTCAGCCGGGCGATGCCGCTGGTCAGCTGCCGGAAGGCGACATAGTTTTTAATCTTGGCCAGCTTGTTCATGCGATCCATGAACCGGGTAGCTTCATCTGCAAACTCGTGCCCTTCTTCAAACCACTGGGCAATATCAGAGGAAAGGTTATCCATTCCGGATGCGACTTCCTTGGCTTCTGCTTCAGCAGTTGCCCAGAGATCCCCCATTTCCTGCAGGACAGTCAGCCTGCCTCGATCAAGTTCGGGATCGATTGCCGCTCTGTTGAAATAATGCGGATCTTTTTCAATAACATCATTGAACAACGAAAGGGCCTGCTCCGCAAAACCCATTTTTACCATGCATACGGCCCGGCGGTACTGCGGTTCGAGCCATTCAGAACATTTGTTGTGGGCTTTCCTGTAGATATCGCTGGCCTCGCCGAATTCCCCCATAACTTCCTGCATGCGCCCCTGAAGATACACAAAGTATCCTTGCTGCAAAGGAGAATAGCAGAGTCTTTCCGCTTCCTGCCAATAGAAATAAGCCTGTTCCAGATTGCCTGCCTCAAGCTCGTAAAACGCCATCAGTGATCTGGGCTGGTAACTGCGGCTGAACCGGATCATGGCATTCTTGATCAAAGTTTCGGCCTCGTTGCGGGACCCATTGCGCAGGGCCTCATACGCGGACCAGATAAGCTCGCCCTCTTCCGGTCCCTGATCCTTGATTCCACGCGGCCAGTCCTTGCCGCGACAACGCCAAACCATATAAAGCGTGCGCAGCTGCGCAATAGCATTAATGGAAAAAAGGGCACGGGTTACAACCCCTTCATACCCCTTGCCCTTGTGCAGGATTCTGGAAAATTCTTCGAGGACATTATTTTTCCCCTGCATCTGAAGGTCAATATTTTGGAAACCTTCGGTAAATTTTTCGCTGTCGATAGCCGCAAGCTGCTTCCAAACCACCGGGTCGAGTCCGTTCAGGCTGCGACTGGGACACTCTGCCGGGCTGTGGTTCTTCATGCCGCAATAAAAGCAGTCCTCGTATTCCCCCACCGAAACCTTTCGGGAAATGGTCACTGAAACGGCGGAAGAACTGGTATCGTGCACCCCCTGCTTAAGGCTGACATGACACCATCCATCCACGTTTTCCTGCTCGCTGCCGAAACGGACCTCGTTTACTGCGAAATCAACTCCAAGCAGGAATGCATCCCGGTAACGCAGGTGCGGGCAGTCCGGAGTGAGTTTATCCCAGTCAAGGTTGACTTTGCGGACGACCTCATCGTTAAAGCTCATATTCATCTGGGGAACAAGAGCCATAACCGAAGGCCAGTAAGCCACCTCCTCTGTCATCTCATTGTTCCTGACCCGATTGATAAGCACCAGCAGTTCCCGCAGAAAAGTACGCAGCACGGAAAGGGAAGCGATGGGCAGGATAACCTTAACTTCCGATGTAATATACTGAATCCCCAGTCTCTGGAGCATTACCTGCACTTCGGAAAAAAAAGAACGCCAGCCCTTAATAAACTCCTTATCTGAAGGATTACCCACCGGAATCATTATGAAATACCAGTTCTGCAGGGAGTCGTAACCCAGCCCCTGATCCGGGTCCATAGACATCCAGCCGGACTTGGAAATACCGGTAGGCGTGCGCACTTCCTCAAGCTTCAATCCGGCAATGGCTTTTACGGAGTCGGAAAGCTTGGGATGGATAATTACCTCAAACTCAGTGGGCAGGGCTGTTTGCTGATTGGTAAATTCAGTGTCCACTTTGAGAGAAAGATCAAGATTATAATCCACTAGAAGCGTGGCCGGCATAACCTGAATATAAACAGGCATAGGATTGAGCCGGGCCCAGATTTCAAGACGGGCAACCACCCGGAAGACATCATCACTGAAGAAAAACCAGTAAGCCTGATTCGATTCCTCGCTCATGCACATGCCGCCGAAGTCACGCATACTGCGCACAATGGAATCTTCCAATGTGTCAGCCCAGACGATCCAGACACCGAAACCTCGGTTTACCATGCGGGAATGGCTGACAACCGGAAAATTTTCAAATAAGCTCGAAATCGAATACAAAACAACAACTCCTTACTTGCGGAGGAATTATGGACATTTCAAAAAAAATCGCTGAACTCAAACAGGACCCGGAATTTGCCGATAATGTAGGCATGATCCTGATCCATAACGGAATCGTCCGCGGTTGGTCGCGGGGAACCCGTGAAGAAGTTACCGGCATCGAAATCAAGGCCGACCGTGAAAAAATCGAACAACTCCGCCAGGAACATGAAAAATTCCCCGGAATATATAAAATAGTCGTCCATGCCAATGAAGGCGTGTTCAAACCCGGGGACGACCTGCTCTTCCTCATCGTAGCTGGAGACATCCGTGAAAACGTCAAAGAATGCCTCGGAAGCCTGCTCGACAGAGTGAAAGCCGAAGCCTTCAGCAAAAAAGAAATAATGGCCTGATCAGGACCGCTCAAGGGCCGGGTGATGTTCAATATCCCGGCCCGTTTCAGCTTTTTATTATTTCAGCGGGCGACACCGGATTCCCGGAAACAATATCCCGCACCAGCCGCTCGATCCTTGCGGCCTGCCCATCGCGCCCCCTTTTTCTGCATCCGCCGATATAAAAAGCGGCCTTGCGCTGCAACTCAGCAAGGGCCATGCTCCGCGCTTCAGCAGGAAGTGTTCCCTCATTAAGCAGCTTCACTATAGCGTACATTCTGTATAAATCCAAACACCCTACACTATTGGAAAGCTGGTCCGGCCGCCCGCCGTGTTTGACGGTCAGCCGTTCACGCAAAAGCCCCACCGGATACTTAAGCCCTGCCCGCAACCAGAGGTCATAATCCTCGCAGGCAGCCATATCTTCATCAAAAGGGCCCAGCTCATCCCAGAACCTGCGGCTGAAAATCACGCAGGAAGGGCTGACCATGCACATCTCCAGTGAACGGTCAAAGAACATCCCTTCGGGTTTCTCGTGCTTTTTGCACTGATTAACCCGTTTGCCCTTGCGAATCCAGATTTCATCGGTCTGGCTGATTTCAAAGCCGCCCTCTTCCATGAATGAAAGCTGCTTTGCCAGCTTATGCTCCACCCACTGATCATCTGAATCCAGCAGGGCAATGAAACTTCCACCGGAATTGGCAATCCCGAAATTCCTTGCAGCTGAAACGCCGCGATTTTCCTGCCAGAGTACCTTCAGCCGGGGATCGGTATAATCCGCCAACCGCTGTGCCGTATCATCCGTGGAACCGTCATCCACGACCAGACATTCAAAATTATCAAAGCTCTGCCCCAGCACCGAATCCACAGCCCGGCAGATACGCTCCGCCCGGTTGTAAGTGGGTATTATCACGGACACTTTGACGGCATTATTAATAACAGCCAATTAATCACCTGCTTTGCAATAAAAAAATAATTTCCCTGCCAAATGGTATTTGATCATGTTAATAAAAAAACATACCCTGTGTACAGTTAAGCAAGGTTGATTTTTCAGAACATAATCAACATCGGTTATTTTGCCAGACCCTTTAGTTCTTTACGGATTATCATAAACTCACATGCGAATTTTCCAAGTTATCAACGTCCGCTGGTTCAATGCCACTTCATGGTATGCCCTCTACCTGAGCAAGCTGCTGCAGGACGGAGGGCACGAAGTGCTGGTCATCACTGTTCCCGGTTCGGAAACCGAGGAAACAGCCCTTAAAATGGGCTTGAAAGTGAAAACCATTGAACTTAATTCCGCCCGCCCGCACAAGCTCATCAAGGCCTGTTCGCAGGTTTTTTCCCTGATCAAAAAGCACAAGCCGCAGGTGGTTAACTGCCATCGCGGGGAAGCATTTTTCTGGTGGGGAATCCTGCGCAAGATGCGCATGGGCTACAAACTGGTCAGGACCAGAGGCGACCAGCGGCTGCCCAAAAGTGATTTTTTCAACCGCTACCTGCATTCCAAAGTAGCGGACGCCGTGGTGGTTACCAACAAAAGGATGGCCGACCATTTCCTGAAAAAAATGGAACTGGCCGAGAACCGTCTCTGGCTCATCCACGGCGGTGTGGACAGCGATAAATTTCGTTTTGACCCTGAGGGCCGCAAAAATGTCCGTGAGCAATTCGGATTCAGTGACGACGATATGGTTATCGGCATGCTCGGCAGGTTCGACCGGGTCAAAGGCCAGAAGGAACTCATCGAAGCCCTTGCCAAAACCCGCAACAATGTTCACGGCAAATCCGTCAAGCTTTTCCTGATCGGATTTCCCACCGCCACCAGCAGGCATGAAGTGGACAGCTGGCTTACCGATTACGGACTAAACGACATCACCGCCATCAGCGGCAAATGCGCAGATGTCACGGCCTGCATTTCGGCCATGGATATCGGGGTTATAGGTTCGCTTTGGTCGGAAACCATCGCCCGTGCAGCCCTTGAAATCATGGCCTGTGAAAGACCGCTCATCTCCACAGCAGTAGGCGTCATGCCCGACCTGCTGCCGCCGCAGGCCCTCGTGCCGCCGCAGGATGTGACCCAGCTTTCCCTCAAACTTACCGAAGCAATCAACAACCCCGGTTTCCGGGAAAAACTGCTCGCAGAACACAAAAGAACCATGTCCCAGCTTTCAGGAGAAGATTTCCTGAAACGGACTATGACTTTATATCAGAGTATTTTGAATTAGTTCTTAATCCGGTCCGAAAGTAGACCGGATTTTTTCCAGCTGGCGGGAGACTTCGTAGATGGTCCGGGCGTAGACCATGGAATGGTTGTAGCGGTAGATGACCTTAAGCTTCTTTTCCTTGCTCAGGGAATTCTTCCAGCCGTGCCGCTTTAAAAAGCTGGCCATGGAGAACAGGGCATCCTCGCGGGCAAAGAGATCGATGCGTCCATCACCGTCTCCGTCCACAGCATAGTGGATGGCAGTGCTGGGCATGAACTGGCAGATACCGAAAGCCCCGTAGGGGGAACCGGGAATCTCTGTGGGCACAATGGAATTATCTGCTGAAAATTTCAGCAGCGATGAAAGTTCTTTGTAAGCCCAGTCGGCTTTCTTTTTGGTCCGCTTCTTGAGCCAGACCATATCTTTTTCTTCCAGCTTTTCGTAACCGAGATCATCGAAAAATTTGAGCGGATCGGAACTGGCAGCCATGTTGGCGAGATTATTAAAAGCCGGATTATCACCGAGGGTAAAACCGAGCTTGGTCTCCACCAGCAGCAGTGCGGTCAAAACGGAAGGATCAACCCCGTAACGCTTGTCTATTTTTTGAAGTAATTCATAATGCTCACGCAGATAGGAATATCCCCCGGCCAGCATAACCGGACCGATGTATCTTTCATCATACTTCCTTTCCCGGGCTGCTTTCTTTGCCGGCGGCTCAAACCTGCGCTTGAGCAGCACCCGCATCTTGCGGGCCATCATTGCGGAATCGTATTTAAGCGAACTGGCCGAAAATACCGTCTCCACATACTCGCGGTTGAAACCGTCGGCCACGAGCCGGTCCTTGAGAGCGTCCCAGCTGTGGGAATCATCAGCAACAGCACAAGGTGCGCTTGCCAGAAAAAGAATAAAAAAGAAGACAGTCAGTTTCCTGAACATTTTTATTGCATCCACCGGTTAAAGCCTGTTCATGGGCACATTAGCCATTTCATCTTCAAAATCGTCGTCTATGTATTCAGAATAATCAGCAACGTTAAATTTCTTACCGCAGGACCCGCAGCGCAAAAACACGCCGCGTCATTGACGATGGGTATACAGGTCACCGCCGCATGAACGGCAGCGTCCGTCGTCATCGTGCTCCGAACCCTGTACGGGTTTATTAAAAAACTTCCGCCCCGTGAACATTTTTCCCTCCAATCTCCGGCAATATAAAATTGATCACAACTTGATGTCCACAATAAAAATCCGGCAGACCGCCTGTAAGCAATCTGCCGGATAAATATTTGTAAATCACATCAGACTAAGATCTGATCCCTTTCTAGTTAGTCTTAAGAGAGGGGTTCATGTCACCCATGGCAACATAAAGCTTGGCCAGTGCCACCTGATAGTCGGACAGGGCCTGAATAAGCTGGGCTTCACTGTCACTCAAACGGGACTGGGCATCAAGAACTTCGTTGTTGGTGCTGACCTGAGCCTGATAACGGGCCATAGCCATACGGTAACCTTCACGACCAGCTTCAACAGACTTGCGGCCTACGCCGATACGGTCCGCAGCAGCCTTGAGGCTGAGCATCTGGTCTTTGATCTCGTATTCGGCTTCGAGCTTGGTATTGTCGTACTCGGCCTTGATCTTCTCAACGTTATCTTCCGCACGCTTGGAATCGTAGTAGGTCTGGCCCCAGCTGAAGACTTCCCAGTTCAGACTTGCGCCAACATTCCATGCATCAGGACGGTTGTCGTAATTATATTTGTTAGTGCTGACCGAAGGATCACCGCCTTCGCTGCTGTAATTGAAATCAGCAGAAACATCCGGGTAAAAACCGCTTTCAGCGATGGTTACGTCTTCTTCCGCGATGGCAACGGACTTGCGCGCAATCTTCAGGTCCGGACGGGCCTTGATCGCCTTGGCGAAGCACTGATCAAGAGTCATGGAAAAAGGAAGATAGGTAAGCTCTCCGGAATAGTTGACTTTCTTTTCAATGGGCAGGTTAAGCAGAGTATTCAGCCTCGCAACCCTTGAGTCAACGGTGTTCTTGGCAATGAGCAGATTCTGCTCTGCGTTGGCAAGCTCAACTTCCGCCTGCAGCACATCAACACGGGGCCTGAGGCCGACCTGATAAAAAGCCTGAATAACATCAAGCTGGGATTGCAGACGGGCAACAGAATCCTGCTTGCTCTTAACGTCCATACGACCCTGCAACAGAGTCAGGAAAGAAGTCTGAATATTGCTGATCAGGCTGAGTTCCGCATTGTAGAGGCTGGCCTCAGTGGATTCCCGCTGAAGTTTTGTTTTCTGGTATTTGGAGAGCAGCTCAAAGCCCCTGAATACAGGCTGGCTGACATTTACGGTAAATGCCCACTTGTCCTGATAATCCGCATTGGCACCGCCTGAACGAGGCTGGTCACCGTAGTGGGTATAGCCGTAAGTGGTAGTCACCGGAGCACCGAATGCACCGCGCTGTCTTTTCACATCACTATCCGCTGCCAGCAGATCTTTACGGGCGGCGATGATGGTCGGGTTCTGTTTCAGGCCGAGATCAACACACTCCTCAAGGGTGAGGGTCATGTCGGCTTCTTTTTCTTCCTGAGTTTCCGCCTGAGGCACCTGAGTATTGGCCTCTTCCATGGAAACCGGGGCCTTGGCTTCACCAAGCTTTTTTTCCGCCTGCTGCGCTGAGGCAAAAGACGCCATTGACAACAAGAAAAGTAATACAACTAAAAACGAAATATTGCGCTTCATTCTACACATCCTGAACGTGCCGTTATTTTCTTTGAAAAAATTTATATACAAAAATCAAAACTTATATAGATGTTCCTGCGCAAGGAATCAAGCAACATTTTTGTTTTAAACGCTACAAAACCTGCGCACAATCGGTTTTATCACCCTGCAACTTATCCACCGTGTGTTTCAGGGCGGGGATAACAGTCTCGAGGCTTTCCCGCACAGCTTTGGGGCTTCCGGGAAAATTAACTACAACACTCTCCCCCATGGTTCCGGCCACAGCCCGTGAAATCATGGCATGGGGTGTTTTTGACAGCCCGGTGGCTGTAATGGCCCGCTCAAATCCGGGCAGCCTATTGTCGATGACCGCAAGGGTCGCTTCCGGGGAAACATCACGCGGGCCGACCCCGGTGCCCCCGGTGGTCATAATCAGGTCAAATCCGTCCACATGGGCCAGATGCATGAGCAGGGCTTTGAGATCATCGGTTTCATCGGCAATTAGATAACCCTGCGCAATGGAAAGCGGAAGTGCATTTTTTATCATTTCCGCAATGAGCGGTCCGGCCTGATCTTCACGCTCCCCGGCTGCGCCCTTGTCACTCAGGGTTACATAAGCAAGGGAGTAGCCATCTTTTTTCAGAGTAAGGTCAACTGGTCCATCCGGTAATTCCGACAGCACTTCAGCGGTCCAAGATTTAGCCCCCGGCACACCGGATGTCCACAGTCCGGAAACAATACGCAGCAGTTTTGTTCCGCCGCTTTGCAAAACAGTCCCGGCACGCAGCCCGGATACGTTTCCGCTCAGAGCAGCACATAAACATCCCTGCGACAGGAAGCGGGAATTACCTAACATGATCCTGCTGCCGGGACCTGCACCTTTTATCGTAGAAAAATCACAATTCAGCACTACGTAACTCCTTAATATAATGATCAGGCCAGTAGTACGGCCAGAATTCCGGTAATAAAAATCCCGTCAAAAGTCCCGGCCCCGCCGATGGAAACCACCGGGGCATCCAGCACCCGCCGGGTGGCCGGAGTGGCCAGGTGCAACAGGTCCGCACCTATCAGGGTTCCGAGACTTCCCGCAACATAAGCCGCTATAGGTGCCATTTCACCCTGAACGAAAATCAACGCGGCTAGCGCAGTTATCAGCGGCGGAATGAGTACCGGAATACCGATTCCCACCCCCGGGATGGGCCGGGCAAGAGCATAAGCGGCAGCACTGACCACGGCTATACAAAGCAGAATGGAAAAATCAAACCCGGACCTGCTGAGCAGGGAAAGGGAAAGCAGCACCGGAATCACGCAGCCACCGAAGTTCACGGCCACCACCTGATTGGTCAGGGTGGCAGCATCCCTCTGCGCTCCCATGGGGGAATAAGGATTGAACATGCGCACCCGCCTGATACTCACATCCGGCACCAGACGCTCGGAACGGAAAACCGGAATATTGATCCCGCTACCCAGCAGGGTGGCAATAAGCAGCAGAAACCCCTGCCCCGGAGTAAGGCCCAGCTTGGAGAAAGCCACGGTAACCAGACCAACCTGTACAAATATAAACAAAAAGAATATGAGGACAAAAAATATGATGCCCAGAAACATGACTGTGGGCAGGGAAAACATAGGGCCGCGCATCGAACCAAACTCCTTTTTTGCAGATGTGGACAAATTCAGGCCATTTAATGCTATAAATGCAGACACCACAAGATTTTATTGCTAATTTAAACACTGATTAACAAAGATTATAAGCGCGAGGAAGGTATACATAATGAAAGGAATCATTCTGGCCGGAGGTTCCGGCACAAGGCTCTATCCCCTGACAAGGGTGGTCAGCAAACAGCTTTTGCCTGTTTATGACAAGCCCATGATCTACTACCCGCTCTCCATCCACATGATGTCGGGCATCCGGGATATCCTGATCATTTCCACTCCCGAAGACCTGCACAGGTTCGAAGATCTCCTCGGGGACGGCTCAAGTCTCGGCATCAATATTTCCTACAAGGTCCAGCCCAAACCGGAAGGTCTGGCTCAGGCTTTCATTATCGGTGAAGACTTTATCGGCGACGACAGCGTCAGTCTTATCCTCGGCGACAACATCTTTTACGGACACGACCTGCCGCACATTCTACAGAAAACAGCAGCACTCAAGGAAGGCGGCACCGTTTTCGCCTACGCGGTCAAAGACCCCAAAAGATACGGCGTGGTTGAATTCGACAAAAACCAGACCGTAATCAGCATTGAAGAAAAACCGGAAAACCCCAAATCAAAATTCGCGGTTACCGGACTTTACTTCTACGACAACTCGGTCATTGATATCGCCAAAAACATCAAGCCTTCCGCCCGCGGAGAGTTGGAAATTACAGATGTGAACAACGAATACCTGAAACAGGGCAAGCTCAACGTGGAACTGCTCGGACGCGGTTACGCATGGCTGGACATGGGAACCCACCAATCCCTGCTCCGGGCGGCATCATATGTGGAGGCCGTGCAGGAAAGGCAGGGCTTCATGCTGGCCTGTCTGGAAGAAATCGCCTTCCGCATGGGTTACATATCACTTGAAGAGCTGAAAAACATGACCAAGGACATGCTTAAAAACGATTACGGCCAGTACCTGATGGAAATTTACAACGACGCAAAGGTGAAAAGCGAATGAAAAAAACAATCTTCAGCACAATAATGATCCTAGCCCTGCTGGCCCCAACTGCCGGTTTCTGCTCAAAGGCGAACCTCTCAACCGAGTTCGACAAGCTTTCCGGTGCCGAGGCGGCCTTTAAAAAACTGGGCATGAATATCGACAAAATATCAGGGTCAGATACCCGCCCGGAACGGGTCTATGCCCTGCAGGACATGGCCGGATTGTGCAGGACCAGCAAAATGCAGGTCCACAGCCTGACCTCACTATTTTCGGTGGTAAACCTCGTTAAACGTGAAAAAAAATTCCAGAGTAAGGAAGCGGAACTGCTCAAACGGAAATGCGGCTATGCGTATAATGATTTCAAGCGCCGCAAGATTTTTATCCGTGATATTCTGGCCAAAGCCAAGGAACAAAAATTAAAAGATCTGGCCCATATCTTTGATGCCCAGCTGGAAATAGTGCTGGAACAACTGACGCAGATAAACGGTAAAATATAAATCAGGCTGATAAGAAATCGCCGGATGCATGGCGCAAAAAAAAAGCCCGCAAATGCGGGCCTTTTTTTCGCATGAAAGGGGTAGCAGCCCTTTCGAAAATTTCCTAATGGTGACCTTCTTTTTTGCCTTCATCAATCCGTTTAAAGATCATGAAAAGCATCCATGCAAGGTAACCGAAAATGAGAGAAACACCTACGAAGCCAGCAGTGGTGCTGTGGCCCATGTTGTGAATGAGTTCGCCGATCATACCCAAATACCTCCAAGTATTTAACCCGATTTATTACCAAAATTTTGAATATTCTTCGCTATTATTTGCGATAATGTCAAGAGCTAGTTTCAGTATAAATATTGACAAAAAAGCATAGACAGATAAGATAAAACAAAGAAACATTTTTTTTTACGCTAATAATACTGAACCTTTGTAATATATTACACCAACCTTATCCAAACACCTGTCAGCAGAGGAAGAGCATGGGCAAGGAGAAGAAAAAATCAGGACTGGTCAGCACGCTGAAGACAAAACTGGACCGCATGCTGGGCAGAAATACCGATGAATCTCTGAATATTGACTACAGACCGCAAAAAGAGGTCCCTGCTGCCCGCCGGGCCTTTCGTATTGACGTGGACAACATGCACGTTATCTGCCGTATCCCGCGTGTAAAATGCAAAATTACGGACATCAGCGCAAGCGGCATAGGCTTTGCCAGTTCCAAAGAATTCCCCGTGGGCACGGTCATTGATGCCGTGCTGATCTGGTCCGGAAAACCCGTACTGAAAAATCTGAAACTGAAAATTGCCCGCCGCACCCCAAAAGTTGTGGGTTGTGAATTTACCGACCTTGAAAGATCTCAGGACAAGGTTATCAGCAAAATTGTTCTTGCCGCCCAGAAAAGATTGATCCAGAAAAAACATTCCGGCAAACGCCCGGACACTACCGAAGAAGAAATGGCCAAAGAGATAGAAGCTCAAAAGAAACGCGGCATAGCCCCGGCTTCAAACAAAAAATTCAAGATCTAACCCCGTGTCCATACGGCCGGGAATTACGGAAGCAGCCCATGAAAACAGTTATTTTAGACGGCTACACACTTAATCCCGGAGACAATCCCTGGACCGGACTGGAAGAAATCTGCGACCTCACCGTTTATGACCGCACCCCGCCGCAGCTTGTCCTTGAACGGGCTAAAAATGCAGACATAATCCTGACCAACAAAACCCAGCTCAGTGCGGAAATCATAAACAATCTGCCCAGACTGAAATTCATTTCCGTGCTGGCCACCGGATACAACGTGGTTGATCTGGAGGCTGCAGCTTCACGCAATATCCCGGTCTCCAATGTTCCGGGCTACTCTCCACCTTCGGTTGCCCAGCATGTTTTCGCCCTGCTTCTGGCCCATGCCAACAGGGTCGCCATGCACGATCAGGCGGTAAAAGACGGACAATGGGCACAGCAGGAAGATTTCTGTTTCTGGAATGCACCGCTCTTTGAGCTGGCCGGAAAAAAGATGGGCATCGTCGGCTTCGGAGATATCGGTAAACGGGTGGGCAGCATCGCCAATTCTTTCGGTATGGAAGTTCTGGTTTATGCACCGAGACCGAAACCGGCACCGGACTATGAACCGTTCAGCTTCGTATCCCTCAAAGAACTTTTCCGGGAAGCGGATGTTGTTTCCCTGCATTGCCCGCTGACCGCAGAAAACGAAAGATTCATCAACAAAAACATGCTCTCAACCATGAAACCCAGCGCATACCTGATCAACACCGCCCGCGGACCGCTCATCAACGAGGCAGACCTCGCCGCAGCACTGACCGGGGGTATTATCGCCGGGGCTGCCCTTGACGTGGTCGGGGTTGAACCCATGCTGCCGGGCAATCCCCTTTCAGGCACCCCCAACCTGACCATCACCCCGCACATTGCATGGGCAACCCTTGAAGCCCGCTCAAGACTCACCGGAACCACCGTTGAAAATGTGCAGGCTTTTCTGAACGAAAAAACCATAAACGTGGTCAACGGAATTTAATGCTCCGTCAGAAAAATTTTACATTACCCCAAAAAATCGGGCCTGATATGGATATCCATATCAGGCCCTGTTAATTTATATTCATTTGAAGCTGTGTATCAGGCTTCACCGTTTCCGTATTTCTGTACAGTGGAGATGAGGTCGGCTTTGCGGACCGGTTTGGTCAGGAAAAAGTCACAGCCCACTTCGTAGGCCCGGTCTTCATTTTCCGGCAGGGCATGTGCGGTGACAGCCACAATGGGAGTCTTGGCCCTGTCGTTTTTCATTTCAAAATCGCGGATAAGAAGGGTTGCCTCATAACCGTCGGTCACGGGCATTTCAATATCCATGAGCACAACATCATATTCGTTGCGCTGGAAAAATTCAAAAGCTACATGTCCGTTCTCGGCAACGTCAATGGAATACGGAAACTTCTTCAGGTACAATTGCACCAGAAGAACATTGTTTTCGCAATCTTCGGCAAGTAAAATTTTCAAAGGCTTAACAACTCCCTCGACGTGCATTGTTCCGCTCACAGACTTTTCTGCATTCAGCATCGATACATCCTGTATAATAGTCAAAAAACAGACCGTCAATAGCAGCCTGCTCCTCCCTTTGACCCGACGCCAAGTGATATAACACCCCCCCTGTAAAAGCAACCGCCCTACTGATAAAATAACACATCCCGTACAAAGCGAAAATTTAACTGCCTGAAATTCAGCGGGAAGCCCTTAACTCAGCAACAAACTCCTCCAGATCATTAGGATCATCTATTTTATGATCTTCCGGATAAAGCAGCGCGGACATAAAAAAAACACTGCCAATTTCAAGGGATTGGGCCGCAGACTGCGAAAAACGTTCGAGCCTCTTCATAGCAGGCCCCATGTCCGGATATTCTGCAACATTAATGACTTCCCCGCCCTGCTCGGCAAGAGAAGCCAGCTTCAAAGCTTTACTGCGCATCAGATCCCGGTAGGCGGAATCATCTTTATCGTCGTAAAGGGCTGTCTGGGCCCGGCTTTCGATGCTGCGGATTTCAGCCGCTTCTTTATCAAGCCATTGTGCAAGTGTAAGATAAGGATTACCGGAACTCATTTTTCCTCCCGCTTTTGTTCTGTATGAATAGTAAAATCCGGGCAGAACAAAAGCAAGGGGATATAAAAAGAAATATGTCAGTGCTGAGCAAACTTATAGCGAACCGCACATATGACGGTAATTACCGCACTCAAGCCTGTTTATGAACGGACAGGCACTCTTCATGAACCACTTTTTACGCGGACACCAGAAACGGTCCTTGAACGGTTCGTTGCATCCGTCGGATGTCAGCTTCTTTCTGCGCTGGTTACCGATAACGATATAATTTCCTTCAGTCCGTACTTCTATGAGAGTCATAACGACCTCCGGCAGCTTGCATCAGCTCATAACTGACTAAGTCCTCCTTTAGGGGGTTGCCTGATTTACAATCTTCTACAACTGAAATATATTATGCACCTAATATGCCATACTCGGTTGATCGGGAATTCTTCCCTTTACATCCGCAAGGATTGGTCATAACAGATATCGTTTGAATTTATCTTCACAGCGAAATAAATCCGGCCACGCCAATATGGTGACAGTCGGTTCAAGGAGCATGCTTTGCCTATACTTTCAGCCAGCACAGGAATCACCAGATACAGGATCCTGGAAGAAGTCAGCGATGAACAGATCCGGGAAATCCCTGAAAAATTAGCAAAATTCGCATTCATGGATATTGACCACACCGCTGAAGAACGCTCCTTCGGCTGGGTGAACATGGACGATATGCTTGATGACAAATGGGCAGTATCACCGCCGGAAAAGGCCCAGTACTTCACCTTTTCCCTGCGCCTCGACACCCGCAGAATCCAGCCCGCAGTGCTGAAAAAACATTTTCAGATCGCCCTGAACCATGAGCTTGCCGAAGCCAAGAAAGAGGGAAAAAATTTCATCTCCCGCGATCGCAAAAGGGAAATCAAGGAACAAGTTACCCTTAAGCTGCGCGCCCGTTCCCTGCCCATCCCGGCAGTTTTCGATGTGGTCTGGAATGTTCCGGAAAACCGGGTCTACCTTTCCGCCACCAATACCAAGGTCATGGATCTGTTCACCGATCATTTTTCAGACACTTTTGAACTGACCCTTGAACCGCTGACCCCCTTCTTTCTGGCCATGGAAATGCTCGGCGAAGAGGCTGTACAAAAACTCGAATCCCTCGACCCCACCTATTTCGTAGGCTAGGTCTGAAACACACTCAAAGGAGCACACGTTATGGACCTCATGATGCTTGCCGAAAGGGAAAACACACTGCTCGGTCAGGATTTTCTGACCTGGCTCTGGTATAAAAGTGAAATTCAGGACGGCATGTTCGAGCTGGAAAACGGCGACCGTTTCATGCTTTACATGGAACAGCGCATGTCCGTGCAGGGCGGCGACGGTGAAAACGTGGACACCGCCACAGTAAACTCCGCCAGCGGGGATATGACCGAAGTCCTCTACGGCCTGCGCACCGGGAAAAAAGTAACCCGCTGCCAGCTGAAGATGGAGATCGACGAAAACCTCTGGCAGGTCCAGCTCAAGGCCGAAGATTTCACCATGAGCGGGCTTAAGACCCCGAAAGTGGATATGAAAGACGAGGAAGGGGATGATCCGGACGCAAAATTCCTTGAAAAAATCTACCTGATCGAAAAATGTATCGCCATGTTCGACCATGTATTCAAGGAATTCATCACCATCCGCATCTCCGATCAGTGGAAGGATGAAGTGGCCCGCTTCCAGAGCTGGCTGCGCGAGGGAGAAAAATAAGCATGGCAAAAATCACATTGGCGGCCTTCGGGGACAGCCTGACCGAAGGTTACGGACTTCCCGCTTACAGCTCCCTTCCGGCCCAGCTTGAACGCAGGCTGCTGGAAGAAGGTTTCCATGTGGAGATAACCAATTTCGGCCTGTCCGGGGATACATCCGCGGACGGGCTGTTTCGCCTTGCCGATGTAATTGAAAGCGGGCCGGACGCGGCCTACATTGAATTCGGAGCCAATGACTGCTTCCAGATCATGGACCCGGATCAGACCAGAACAAACCTCTCACGCATGGTGGAAGCCTTTCAGGAAGCCGGGATTCCAGTCCTGTTGCTCGGCTTCAAGCCCATGAATTTCACCCCGCAGTCCTACTCCTCCGAGTTCAAGCGTATCTTCACCGACATTGCCGATAAATTCTCCATCCCCCTCTATCCGTCCCTGACCGAAGGCATCGGTGAAGAACCGGAATACTACCAGCCGGACGGAGTTCACCCCAGCAGTGAAGGTGTGGCGGTCATGGTCGATAAAATGTTCCCGGCATTTAAATCATTTCTTGAGTCCATCTCCGGTAAATAACAGCGTTTAAAGCCGCAATCCTTGTTGTTTTTTTTCTGCGGCCCATGTATCTTTTCAGGCAAAGCATGGAGAGAGAATGGAAGAAAACAGCAAGCCCGAATCACCGCAGCAGGAACAGACCGCAGACCGGCCGGACGAACAGGCACAAGGGGAATCTGAAGAGCAGCAAAAAGTTGCCAAAGCCCCCGAACGCCCGTCCGTAGCCCTGATCATCGGCTCGGAAGGGATAAAATCCTTTGCCGCCCTGCCTTTTATCGAGTACCTGCAATCCGAAAATATAAACATAGACCTCGTCATCGGTGTCAGCGGAGGTGCCCTGCTGGCCGGATTCATGGGTGCGGGCTACGACCTGAAACAGATTCAGGAAGTCTTTTCCAAAACCGTGGACCCGCGCTTTTACACAGATGTGGACTACAACTCCGTGCTGGAAATCGCCAGCAACGGCATGGGCAAATTCACTGCCGAATCCGGCATTCTGAAAACCGACTGTTTGCGCCGGACCTACGAAACCCTGTTCAAAAAAACCGATATTTCCGAACTCTCCCCCAAAACCCTGATCACCACCACCGACCTTGAGACCGGAAAGCCCGTTATTCTGGAAGAAGGCAACCTTGCCCAGGCCATTTACGCCAGCAGTGCCATCTATCCGCTCATGCCTCCCGGGAATGTGGACGGCAGGCGGCTCATCGACGGGGCTTTTTCCTCCCCGGTGCCGATCATGGAATGTGTGAAACGGCAGATCGATATCATCATCGCCATTTATTTTGACGATGCCTGCAACCCGGAACCGGACAGCTTTGTATCCAGCTATTTCAACACCTCACGAATCTTCAAACGCTCCATCCTGACCAGCCAGCTACCTCTTTCCATAGACCTGCACCACCATGAAATCATCCCGGTTTATATCAAACACCCCCGGCCCATAGAACTCTGGGAAGTGAAAAAGCTGACTGAAATAGTCCATGCCGGAAAGGTCGCCTTCACCAACAAGAAATCCGACTTCAACGAAGCGGTTATAGAATTCAAGAAAAAAAGAAAGCTGCGCGAAAAAGAACTCAAACGCAGGGAAGCAGAAAAAAAACTTGCCGCAGCCCAGGCCGCAGCCGAAGAAAAGAAACATGAAGAAGCAGTGGAAAAAATGAAGAACGAAGCCGGAAACAAGAAGGCCCCCGCACATGAGCCGCCCAAAGCCAAAGAAGCGGAAAAGAAACGAACCTTTAAAATCATCAAAAACCGCAAAGAACGGAAAGGATCCGGAGCATGAGAATTTTCACCATCCTGCTTGCATTTATCTGCTGCCTCAGTTCTCCGGCACTTGCCGGGGAAATGGTGCTGGGAACAATTTTCGAACTGCAGGACAGTCAGGCCCCCACAGCTCAGGAAGCCTTGAACGGTGCCTTGCTGGCGGTAAAAAAGATCAATGAATCCGGCAAGCACAGCAAAATCAGACTTGAAGTCGAATCCATCAGCGGCGAGACCACCGGAGTCCTTAAAGGCGTGGATAAGCTGGTCAAATCAAAGGGAATCATAGCCGCTACAGGAATCATTTCCGAGAACACGGCCTTAACCGCCGCCCCCGCATTTCAGGCCGCAAACCTGCCCTTCCTGTGCACCGGGGCACAGGACGATTCTCTTTCGCACATCGGGATGAACATTTTCAGCCTTGCCGTGCCTGACATCAGGACCGGACAACTGCTGGCGGAATTCGCCACCGGGACCATGCTGGTCAATAACATCATGCTGGTCCGCTCCGATCTTTCCGACAGCACCGCACGGCAGGCGGACAGCTTCGCACGCCGCTTCAAGCAGAACGGCGGTAACATCATGGCCGAAATGCGCATTACCGAACCGGACCCGGATTTATCTTTTGTCAGTGAAAAATTGAAGGACCTGATCCCGCCCAAAAACACCAACAGCACCGTGGTCAACGACCCTGTGGAAGCCAGCGACTTTGTTGACAGCGCAGTCGGACTCGATATCCAAAAACGGGCCACTGAGCCTGCAAAGCCGCAGGTGGAGGGCGTGATAGTATTCGCCCCGGCCGGCATCGCTGCAAAACTGCTGGCCCGGCTCAAAGAGGACCAGCTGACCTACCCCGTCCTCGGCGGAATGACCTTTGACTCTGTATCCATGCAGCAGTCCATGAAAGATTACCCGGCAACTGTGTACTATGCATCACAGGCCAGCATGGAGCGGGAAGCACCGCTGGTGCGTTCTTTTGTGGAATCCTATAAAGGACTTTTCGGCCACGCGCCGCAAACAGGATACGCGGCACTGGGCTTTGATTCCGTCATGCTCCTTGCCTCCGCAGGTGCAAAGCGGACATCATCCGCCGGAATTCGTGACGTACTGCCCGAAACAAAACATTTCGAAGGGGTCTGCGGAAAAATCTCTTTTCTGGGCCGCAGCGCGTCCAAACCGCTCTACATCATTCAAAGACAAAACGGACAGAAATCACTGGCCACCGTGCTGGACTGATCAAGAGGGCTCTTCGTCCTGTTCAATACTACGCCGCACCGCCCGGACTAAAAAGAATATCACTGCTGCCGCTGCTGCCAGCACTGCCAGCATCTCCCAGTTCATGGTGCCCTCGCGCACCCCGGCGGAAAGCAGGTGCCCCCCGGCAGTAAGAAAAACAGTTTCCGGAATAAGACAAAGCACACTCATGACAAGGTAGGGCAGAAAACGAACCCCGGTGGCCGCCCAGAGATAGTTGGCAACGGAATAGGGAACCACAGGCACGATCCGGCTCAAGGCCAACACCTTGACAGGATGTTTGCGGCTGAGCATTTCCATTTTCATAAAATTGGGATCATTACGAAATTTCTTGAAAACCCGTCCCCGCAATACAAACCGCCCCAGAAAAAAAGACAGGGAGGCCCCTACAGCCATGCTGATCAGACACATGGCCGTTCCTTTCAATGCGCCGAAAAGCACCCCAGCCACCACTGTAAACAAAGTCTGGGGGATAACCAGCACCATGCCGACAACATTAATTGCCATGAACAGAACAGGCGCAAAATTACCACTGGCCTCAATCCATGCCGCCAGAGCGGACAGGTGGCCCTCTCCCCAGTGCTCAACGGCAAGGGAAAGTGCGCCTACCGCCAGCAGCACAATTGCCCCGTGCAGGATCAGTTTTTTTGAATGGGATTTTTCCGGGTGCATGTTTTCTCTCTTCACTTGATGATTAAAATATCCTACCGTCACAGTCGGAAGTTAACGTGACATCCGTTAAAGATAAGGATAACACGGTGACCTACTCAAAGTTTAATTACTGAAAAATCTCATTTCAGAAAACAATAATCAGGGGAAAATATGCGCTACGAACTCAAACTCATGGACACCCTTTCCGGAACCGGATGCTTTGCCGCGTTTCCC
Organism: Desulfovibrio sp. JC010; assembly: GCF_010470675.1. Classification (NCBI taxonomy): domain Bacteria; kingdom Pseudomonadati; phylum Thermodesulfobacteriota; class Desulfovibrionia; order Desulfovibrionales; family Desulfovibrionaceae; genus Desulfovibrio; species Desulfovibrio sp. JC010. The sequence continues at coordinate 136,828 of NZ_VOIQ01000007.1, read as the reverse complement.
GGTCCGAACCTGAGCTTCTCTGAAGTACTGGCCCATCTGGAAGCACATCCGCATGATGAATTCATGCACCGCCACATGCTGGAACAGCTCGGCAAACACCGCACCCGCAAAATCCAGAAGCTGATCAAAGAAATCAAGGACGACCCGAAAAAGAAAGTCCTCGCCGCCCTCATTTACGAAGCAGCCATCACCCACCCCCGTCTTGCTTCCCTGCGCGCCGAAGTTGAAGCTACTTTTGACGCCGAAGAGCTCAAAGAATTCAGCCCCACCCTGCACCTGCGCTCCCACCTGCTGGAAGACCAGCCCCTGCACAACCGGTGGACCGGACTTTTTGCCGACAACATGGAAATGCACAGGGAACTGCCCGCAATTGAAGAGACCGGAATCGAGCCGCTCTACGCAAAAGAAGACCTGCCCGCAAAAGATTTCACCACCGCATCCGCAATTCGCGAAAAACTGGAATCCGAATCCAAACTCCCCCCGGCCAAAGAACGCGCCCCTATTGAGGAAGTAACCGCCAACGCCAACAAGAAACTTGAGGCCGCAGGCGTTTTCATGGGCCCTCAGATGCGCCAGAAAGGATGCTTAAGCCCCTTTGCCGTGCTCCACAACTGGATGGTTGAAAACCGCACCGACAACGGTTCCCTGAGCAATTCCCTGCGCGCCATTCAAACCAGCTACGGACGTGGATTCACCTTTGAACAGGCTTGCGTATCCTGCGCCATGGAAGTGGCCGAAAGGGTAAGTTCCTACGCCAGCATCGGCAAATCCGGCGTGGCAAACCGCACCGCTTCCCTGCCCGTGGTCAAAGGATCATACGAGGAAATCTCCGCAGACGCAGCAGCCGTCAATCCTGACGATCTCGGTCTTGAAACCCCTTACGAGGGGCAGCAGCTGTGGTGGATGCCCGCAGAAAAATTTGACGGAGAGAAACACACCCCGGCTCAGGTTCCGGTGCAGCACGTTTTCCTTTTCTGCAACCTCGATGAACCGAACCTTTTCAGCGGACTCAGTTCCACTGGGCTAGCCTCCGGCAACACCATAGCCGAGGCACGGTTGAGCGGCCTGCTTGAAGTTCTGGAACGTGATTCTGACGCGACCATTCCTTTTGATAAGGAAAAATGCTTCACCATTGAAACTGATGACGAAGAAGTGCAGAAACACCTGAACGCGCTTGAACAAAGCGGCATCAAGGTCTGGTTTCAGGATAAGACTTCCGAACTGGGCATCCCCTGCTACACCGCCTTTGCCGTGGGTAAACACGGGGACATCAATAAAGGCGGCGGCTGTTCCCTTTCCGGCAAACGCGCCCTGCTCTCGGCCCTGACTGAAATCCCTTACCCCTTCCCCGGTCCGCCCACCGCAGAAGTTCCCGCAGACCTCCCGGCACGCAAACTGGAAGACCTGCCGGACCTGACCACCGGAAGCGCGGAAGGCGATGTAATGGTCATCGAGCAGACCCTCGCAACCAACGGTTTCGCCCCCTACTATGTGGACCTGACCCGCAAGGATCTCGAAATCCCGGTAACAAGGGCAATCATCCCCGGCCTCGAAATAGTTTCCGACCTCGACAAGTTCTCGCGCATCAGCAAAAGACTGTACAGAAACTACCTCGACATGAAAAATCTTCTGTAATATGCTCTCTCTAAGCTTGACTACGTAAAAGACACAGTATATCAAGCATTACTTTCCGTGCCCGGATGGCGGAATTGGTAGACGCAAGGGACTTAAAATCCCTCGAGCTTACGCTTGTGCGGGTTCAAGTCCCGCTCTGGGTACCACAAGAAAATCAAGGACTTACAAACAACTTTGCGGTTGTGTGTGAGTCCTTTTTTTGTGCCGTTTTTCGGAGTTGTCCCACTCCTGTCCCACCCTTTTTCAGTAAAGCAACATTTCCCGTAAGCACGGTGATTCCTGTCACCGCGCTCTTTTCCCGTGTCCTGAGACTCGTTCAGGACGCATTCTACACATCTTCCATCAATATAACAAAGAGAGGCTGCATGACCTCTAAGATCAAGCCTTCCCAGCGCGGCAAAGGACGGGTTGAATACCTCGGCCTTGTAAAGGAAATCGAACAGAACCTCCTTGCAGGCCATACCCGCAGAGCTATTCATGACCACCTCAGAAGTGGTGGCAGGATGACTATCAGCTATCAGCGATTCTGCCATTACGTGGCTCTCTACAGCCCCCATTGCCTGCCAGCAGATACAGCAACAACTTCATCACCGGCCATAACAGGCACTCCTGCTGTAAGGACCGTCTCCGTTCCTCTTGTACCCCTGAATGGAGGCGGTCCTCATGCGGGACCGACTGATGAAAATCCAGCATTTGTTCATGAAAACAAAGTTACCGAGAAAGAGCTCAAAGAAGATCTGATCGGTGAATAAATACAAGGAGTGAAACTATGGCTACAATCAATGCAATCTTTCAAGGCAAAGGCGGAGTAGGCAAAAGTCTCGTCGCCAGTTTTCTTACCCAGTATCTTCTGGAATCCGGCAAGGAAGTCTGCTGCGTGGACACCGATCCGGTGAACGCAACCTTCTCTGGTTACGGTAGATTCGGGGTAACTTCCCTTGATATCATGAACGGTGACGATATCGATCCCAGACGGTTCGACACACTCGTCGAATTGATGATGGCCCTGCCCGATGAAGCGGAAATGGTCATTGATAACGGTGCCGCTACTTTTGTCCCGCTTGCCAGCTACCTTGCAGACAACGAAGTTTTTCCCATGCTTGCCGAAGCCGGACACCAGATCAACCTGCACACGGTTGTTACCGGAGGGCAGGCCCTTCCCGATACTCTCAGCGGACTCAATTCCTTAATCAAAACTTTTCAGGTTCCCATTTATATCTGGCTCAATGGATTCTTCGGCCAGATCGCGCGGGACGGAAAGACCTTTGAAGAATTCAAGGTCTACAAAGACAATTCACACCGTCTTGCCGCTCTGGTGCGCATTCCCCAGAAGAAAAAAGAGACCTTTGGCCGGGATATTGAAAATCTGCTGACCGCAAAGCTTTCTTTTCAGGAAGCGCAGGAAAGCGAACTGCCGATCATGACCCGCCAGCGGCTGAAGATGTTCTGGAATGAAATGAAAACAGAACTCGTGACCTGCGGAATGTAAGGATCGGCAATGTCTGACCAGACTCCCAACAACGCCCCCCTCACCATTCAGGGTGTGCGCGATCTCATTGCAAAAGAGCACAATCTGCTGCTCAGTGAGGATGATCCCATTCTTATTGCCGTGACCATGCATCGCGCCGCTCTGGATGAGTATGACCGGCTGCTTCAGCTCCACAAAAAACAGCTTTCCAAGGATATGGAGGAGCATGTCTCCTCCTTTGCTTTGGAAGTACGCAAATCAACCAACAGCCTTTTAAGCAAGGCCGTTAAGGCGAACATAGAAAACTGCCTGAGCGTTATCAATGAACATCAGGTCCAGATGGGAAGCTTCCTCAGTTCGATGCGGCAACTGGCTATCCTTGCAGGCATCATGCTCGGCCTGTCCATTGCTGTTTCAATCACGGTCATTGTGTGGGGTTCGTGATGGAAGACCGTCTTGTAAAAAATATGATCCATAACATGGGACCGATCATAACTGGAGCACTTGAAGATCCTAAAGTGGTTGAGATCATGGCTAATCCGGACGGCAAAATCTGGATTGAAAGACTTGGTGAAGACATGAAACTGGCTGGAGAAATCCCTGCAAGCCAGACCTCCATGATCGTTTCACTCGTGGCCAGTGCTCTTGAAACCACAGTGACCAAAGAATCACCCATAGTAGAAGGAGAACTCCCCAAAGCGGCACCGTTATGCGGCAGCCGTTTTGAGGGAGTCTTTCCCCCGGTCGTTGAGGCCGCTTCCTTCACCATTCGTAAAAAGGCCAGCAAAGTCTTTGCCCTTGAAACATATGTTGATGAAGGAATCATGACGCATGAAGTCATGGAGTCCATCAAGCAGGCCATCATAGATAAGCAGAACATCATCGTTATCGGCGGAACCGGATCGGGCAAGACTACACTGGTCAACGGTATCATCCGCGCAATTTCAAAAATATCCCCTGAAGAACGACTGGTCATAATTGAAGATACTGCGGAGCTGCAAAGCGAAGCCCGCAACAAAGTATTTCTTCGAGCCACGGACCATACCCCGTTTCAGACTCTTGTCCGGGCCACCATGCGTTTGCGCCCGGATCGGATTCTGGTCGGCGAAGTGCGCGGAGGGGAAGCCACTATTGAACTGCTCAAAAGCTGGAACACCGGCCATCCGGGCGGAGTGGCGACAATTCATGCGGACTCAGCTGCTGAAGGTTTGCGGAGGATCGAAATATTGACCGCTGAATGCAGCAATTTCCCCATGGCTCATCTCATAGGTGCAGCTATTGATTTCATAGTCTTTATCCAAAAAGACAGAACAGAAGGCGGCCCCGGCAGACGGGTTAGCCAGTTGGCAAAAGTCTCGGGCTATGACGCCAAAAACCAAAGATATCTCATGGAGTACGTCTATAATGAAACTGAAGGCTAAACTTACGATCTTCTTTTTGTATGCCCTCCTGCTCGTACCTGAAGCGGCTTTCGCAAGCGGCATCGATGAGTTCCAAGGCCCAATAGAAAAAGTTCTGGGAACAATAACCGGGCCGGTCGGGGGGCTGATCTCCGCAATTGCATTTGGAATCAGTGGCTTTGCCCTGATCACTAAGAGGGCAGAACTGAGTGATACATTCATCAAACTCTTAACAACCATTGTAGGCATCACATTTATCGCCTTTTGCGGAACGATCGTTAACGCGATTTTCTCCTTCAGCGGAGCAACCCTATGAGCATCAATGAAGACATGATCGTCCGTAGAATACCGGTACACCGCTCACTGCATAGGCACGCGCTGGTCATGGGTGCTGAACGCGAACCGGTCATGACCGCAGGCCTGATCAGCATCATTCTTGTGCTTGTAGGTAAAGACTTTCTTTCTACTGGCGTGGCTATCGTTTTCTGGTTCTTCAGTGTCTTCATACTGCGGATCTGGTCAGAAGACGACCCGCAGAAGACCAAAGTCTGGTTCCGCCGCAACGGCTATCAAAATGTGTATCCAGCGAAAGCTACACCTTGGAGCAGATAGGAATCGCTATGCTCAAGCTCAAAGACTACCGCCACAAACAGAAGAGCCTGCCGGACCTGCTCCCCTATGCCGCCATGGTCGATAATGGAATTGTGCTCTGCAAAAACGGCGCACTCATGGCCGGCTGGTTTTTCAGATCTCAGGACACTGCTTCAAGCACGCCCAGTGAACTTGCGGCCATCAGCAACAGAGTAAATCAGGCACTGAAGGAACTTGGTTCCGGCTGGATGTGCCATGTCGATGCTGTGCGGACTCCTTCAACCGGCTATCCGGTTCCCGCTGCAAGCTACTTTCAGGATAAGGTAACAGCGGCCATAGATGATGAACGCCGCAACGCTTTTGAATCAGGTGATTTTTATACCACCAGCACGTTCATAACTGTCACCAGCATGCCCAGTCTCGGCAAAGACAAGGTAAAAAGATACGCCAGTGGTGAAAGCTTTGCCTTCAGTTCGCTGGAAAAATATTTGAACGACTTTAAAAAGGCCATCATACAGCTTGAAGACTCGCTGTCACTATGCCTTCAGCTCGAACGTCTTACGGACTATGTTTATGAAGATGAATACGGTTCACGCAAGACTATTTCCCCACTTCTGAGCCTGCTGCAATTATGTGCGACCGGGGAAAACCATCCAATAATGCTCCCCGAAATCCCCATGTATCTGGATGCCGTTTTAGGTTGCAAGGATCTCGTTGTGGGCGACTCTCTTTTCATGGGCAAGAAACATATCCGGATTCTTGCCATTGACGGACTTCCATCGGAAAGCCACCCGGCTATGCTCTCATGCCTTGAAGGAATTTCCATCGAATACAGATTTTCAACCAGATTCATCTGCATGAGCCAGATAGAAGCACTCAAAGAACTGGAGCAATACCGCAAGACATGGCAGCAGAAAATTTTCAGTGTTTTTGACCTGATGTTTAACAAGGTCAACCCGAAGCCAAACCAGACAGCGGCAGACATGGCCTCTGATGCAGAACAGGCGATCACGGAAATTGAATCCGGCGATTTCTCAGCCGGCTTCTATACCGCCTGCATCGTGCTGATCAGCGAAGATCCGGAACAGCTCGAAGAGCAGACCCGGCTACTAAACAGACATATCCTTTTCAAGGGCTTCAGCTGCCGGGTGGAAACAACCAATGCTCTCGAAGCATGGCTGGGAACCCATCCGGGCAACAGCTTTGCCAATGTTCGGCGGCCCATCATCAACACCATGAATCTGGCCGACATGCTCCCGCTGGCTACAATCTGGGCAGGCCGGGAACATAACCCCTCACCCATGTTCATGCCGTCCTCCCCGGCTTTGATGCATTGCGCCACAAACGGCGCAACTCCCTTCCGGTTGAACCTGCATGTGGGTGACATTGGCCATACCTTGATGTTCGGTCCTACCGGCTCCGGTAAATCCACCATGCTTGGCATAACCGCCGCCCAGTTCAGGCGATACAAAAATGCAACGATCTTCGCTTTTGATAAGGGAATGTCCATGTTCCCGCTGTGCAAAGCAGCCGGGGGAAGCCATTACGAAATTGCCGGGGAAGGCTCAGAACTGGCCTTCGCGCCCCTTTCGCATATTGAATCTGATTCAGAACAGAGCTGGGCTGAACAATGGATAGAAACCCTTGTCCAGTTGCAGGGTTTCATTGTTCTCCCTACACACCGCAATGCCATCCATCAGGCCATGAACCTGCTGCGCAACAATCCGCAGGACATGCGATCGCTAACGGACTTCTACCATCTCCTGCAGGATGACGAACTGAGGGAGGCAATCAAACACTATACCGAAGCCGGTGCAATGGGCCATCTGCTCGATGCCAAGCAGGACACTCTTGGTATTGATTCGTTCATGGTCTTTGAAATTGAAGAGCTCATGAACCTTGGCGACAAGAACCTGATCCCGGTTCTGCTTTATATTTTTCACCGCATTGAAAAAGCACTGAACGGCCAGCCCGCGCTGCTCATTCTGGATGAAGCATGGGTCATGCTAGGCCACCCGGTATTTCGGGAAAAAATCCGGGAATGGCTCAAGGTTCTGCGTAAGGCTAATTGTGCAGTTCTACTTGCAACCCAGTCCCTTTCAGATGCTGTGCGCTCCGGGCTGCTTGATGTTCTCTCCGAATCCTGCCCGACCAAAATCTATCTGGCAAACGGCAGTGCAAATGATGAGGACCAGCGCAAGCTCTATAAAGGTCTTGGCCTTAACTCCACCCAGATCCAGATCATCACCTCAGCTGCTCCCAAGCGGGACTACTACATAGTTTCCCCCGAAGGACGCCGCCTGATCAACCTTGCCCTTGGCCCGGTGGCCCTATCCTTTGTCGGTTCATCAGACAAGGGAAGCATTACGCGCATCAAAGAGCTGGACAAACTCCATGGAAAAGAATGGCCCGGCAAATGGCTTGAAGAAAGGCGGGGAGATTTCAGATGAGTAACCGATTAACCGCTGAAAAGTTCAACGCAATGCTTAGCCGACTCGCTGAAGGTCTGGGACTTGGGACAGGAAAAGTGACTCAGGTCCAAATGGCAAAAGTCCTTGGAATCCGACAGTCATCTATTTCTGACGCCAAAAAGAGAAATTCTATTCCTGCGGAATGGTTCCTCAAAGCGTTAGAAATCGGCGGGATCGATCCCGAATGGGTGCGCACGGGCAACGGACCCAAATACCGGGTTCTATCCGACACGCCTAATGGAGCTTTGACAGTAACAGAACTTCACAAACGCATTGCCGCTGAAAGTAAGAGGGAGCTTAGCGAAGAAGAGCTTATGTCCGCTCTGAAAAGAAGGTTTCCTGCCGGCACGACTATAGAGGTTCATTTTTTGATGGGATGCACCGGCGAAGCCAAGGAGAATGCAGAATGAAATCTGTAATTAACCTTATTTTCATATTGTTCATACTCATAAATTCAACCCCGGCCAAGGCAATGACCGTGACCTGCACCAATTGCAGCGATAAATTCCTGCAGATGCTGGAGCGCGTAACCAACATTGAGCAATTGGAAACCATGTACCGGACATACGCAGAAGAAATGATGCAGACCCAGCAACAGATCATGATGGTAAAGCAGAATATTGAGCAGTACGTGAACATGGTCAAGAATACCATCCGGTTGCCGTTCGCCATTAAAAACAGCGTAATCAGGGACTTTAAACAGCTGGCGTCCCTGACAATGGGCCTCAAGGAGACCGTTTCAAACATTGACGTTCTGGATGGAGTTTACGATGCATATTATCCGAATTTCAATTCAGCAAAACAACTCGTAGGCCTTCCGGCCAGCGAAGTTAATCCCAAATATTACGAATATTACGCCAAATGGTCTGAGCGTGTGGATGAAGCAACTGAAGCCACTTTCAAACTCTCCGGGCAGCAGCTCAAAGAAATCAGCGAATCAGAAGAATTCGACGCCTACATAGATGACCTCTTAAGCAGCCCGGAAGGAAGAATGCAGGCCCTTGAAGCCGCCAATCAACTCTCATCAATTCAGATATCTGAAATGAGAAAGCTGCGCGCGCTCATGGCTATGCATATCCAGAATCAGGCCCAGATTCAGCAGAAGAAGGAGAAGATTGATCAGCTGAAGGCAGAAAGCCGCAAAATGTACTTTGAAAACGATCTCGCTGAACAGGCAAAACAATTCATTGAGAGCGAATAAATATGCTGCCTATTTTTCCTTTTCAGCACTCTTATCCAAAAGCTTTTGAGCCTGAGCAGCAAGGTCATTCTCAAAATATTCCTTGGTATCCTGCTTTACTTTGGAGACAACCTTCTCAGGTGTTGCTTCAGCTTTGTCTGTCTGCTGTTCATTACATCCAGACATTAATCCACTTAGAAGTAAAACAAACAAAAGTACAAAAATTTTATGCATATATTCGTCCTTATTTATTTTTCAAAAAACTAAAATCTAAAGATTCAATTGTCAAACTGACAGTACTCGTAACATTCACATTCATAATTTTGGGTCTCGATTATGATTCAGCCTTTGCAGTAGAACAGACAACACAAAGTTTAGACTTTCCTTCAACTGTTCTGGCTGAACTTGAAGAAGCTTCTAAAGCTTGGGGGCCGATAATTGAAGGCTTTTCATTAAGCCTCTTCAAATGGCTGATTCAGATAGAAATCGGACTTTTTGCAATTCGAGCCATTCTCAGTGGGCAAGAATTAAAACAGACCTTTGCAGAATTCACACTTCTTATTTTCTATTCCTGCTTCATGGTTGCAATAATATACAATCATGAAGAATGGACCACTGCATTAATCAATTCATTCAGCAATGTTGCGATTAAAACGGGAGCACCGGAACCAAGCCCGCAAAACATATTCACATATGGTCTCATAATAATAGGCAACCTGCTGAACAACTTCAGCTTAATAGATATTCCTGTCAGCATTGGAGTCCTATTCAGTAGTCTGGTCATAGCCGTCACATTCACGCTGATCACAGCCCAAATAATAATGGTGAAATGTGAAGCCTACATTGTCTTAAATGCAGGAGCCATCCTGCTTGGTTTTGGCGGCTCCAAGATTACAAAAGAGTATGCCATCAACTTTCTGCGCTACGCCCTTTCCGTAGCAGTAAAGTTATTTGTCCTCCAATTGCTCATGGGAATGAGCATGAGCTTTATTATGAAATTTTCATCTGTAAACACCAAAAGTTTTGCAGATATTTTCATAGTCATCTGCTCATCCATCCTAATCCTAGCCCTAGTCAAATCAATACCGGACATCGTTTCCGGTATCGTCAATGGTTCCCATGTTTCCACCGGGAGTGCTCTTACTTCTGCGGTTTCAGCTGTCGGTATCGCCAGCATGGCTGTTGGCCGTGCTCCGGCTCAGGCAATGGGCGGTGCTGTTGAAGCCAAACGCGGTTTCAATGCTGCCCAAGAAGCATTCTCCATGGCCGGTTCCCAAGGCGCGACCGGATTCGCAAAAGGAATGCAGGCAATGAAAAATTTAGGTGGAGCCATGCGTGACAACATCGGTGACAGCGACATGGGCAATTTACGGAGCAGCATGGTTGCTCGCCATGAATCTTTCAAGATGGATCAGGCTAACTCCGGTCCGTCAAATGACTATCAATTTCCTTAACCAATGGAGTGAGAACATATGTCTAAAACAGAATCCCCATACCTTTCAGCCAGAGAAGAATGGCTGGAACGATACGGTTCATACATTGAAGGCCGTAACCAGTGGAGGCTGGTAGCATTGGTCTGCCTGCTGATTACCGCCATATCCATCAGCATGAATTTTGTGCAGGCCACCCAGAACAAAGTCGTTCCCTACGTGGTCGAGGTGGACAAGCTCGGCCACTCAGTTGCCGTTAAACGCGCTGATCAGGCGGAACCGGTTTCCCACCGAATCATTCAGGCTGAAATCGCCAATCTCATTGTTAACTGGCGGACCGTTACCGCTGACATCGGGCTACAGAAAAAGATGGTCCAGCGCATGTCTTCATTTGTGATCGGCGCGGCCCGTGGCGCGACAAGAGGCTGGTACGAAGCGAACAACCCTTATGAGCGCGGGCAAAAAGCCCTCGTTGAGGTTGATATTAAAGGGATTCCGCTCCCTGTCAGTTCTGAAAGCTGGCGTATCGAATGGCTGGAAACAGTGCGCAACCATTCCGGTGTCGCCATGACCAGCACCAAGTATGAAGCGACTGTCAAAGTCCGCATATCTCCCCCCACAACTGACAGCCAGATCATCCGCAACCCTGCCGGTGTTTATGTCACCGAGCTGTCATGGGCAAAACTTCTTGAACAATAGGAAACAGGAGCAGAAATGAAACATCTCATTTTAACGTTATTCCTTGTTCTGATCGCCTGTTCCGGCTGGGCTGCGCCGAATCAGCAGCAAGCCGGACAGCAAAATCCTGATATGGGATTGCTGAACAAGGTATTTGCACAACCAACACCACCGAAAGGCAGCAAAAAACCTGCTGAAGCGGCAAAAATTCCGTCTTATTCGCCTTCTGTGCTGGCGCAGCCGGACTATATATCCAAAACAAACGTTCGTCTTAATAGCAAGGAATGGGAAGCTCTGAAGCTTTCCAAAGAATGGATCAACCGCAAGATCAACCCGATCCTGCTGGAGAACGGCAAGGTTGTTTACATCTTCGGGGCAACCATGCCGACAATCATCTGCTCACCGTTCATGGCTTCAGATCTTGAGCTGCAGCCCGGTGAAAACGTCAATGACGTTATTGTCGGTGATACTGCGCGTTGGCTGGTTACAGTTGGCCAATCCGGCACACCGGGCCGGGAATCCACACATATTATTCTCAAGCCGCTAGACGCCGGACTTGTGACCACCGCCGTCATCACCACTGACCGCAGGGTTTATCACCTGAAGCTTGTCTCACGGCGTAAGGATTACAATCCATACGTTTCTTTCATCTACCCGGAAGACCAGCAGAAAATCTTCAAAGACAGACTGAAGCGGAAGCAGAAAAAGGACATCTGGAACACCACCCAGATTGAACAAAAAACCGTGGATCTTTCCACTTTGGACTTCAGCTACACCATCAGTGGTGATGATGCGAGCTGGAAGCCCATGCGCGTCTACAATGACGGAATCCGGACCTTCATTCAGTTGCCGAGAACTTCCACCCAGACCGAGATCCCGGTGCTGCTGGTGGAAAAGGCAGGGCAGGAAGCGATCGTCAACTACCGGGTCAAAGGCAATGCCATGATCGTTGATGAAATCTTTGAAAAAGCAATCCTCGTGGCCGGAACCGGAATGGATCAGGCCAAGGTTGAGATTACCCGGGTGGAGGTAACCAAATGAGAATCCTGATTCTGATCATCCTCCTGCTCTTCCCCACCGGCTGCAATGCTTGGCGTTCCATGATCAAACAGGTCGAAGTGGTTGAGCAGGCAACACCTATGTACGAGGAACACGAAGTTGATTCCATCGTGGAGGAAGCCGCACTCAAAGTTGCCGCCCACTATCCTCCGGGCCGCACCGTTATTCACCTGACTGTCTCGGACAATCCCTGCGGCTGGAAATTCGAAGCCAACCTGCGCGAACAGGGATTTCAGTTCAGCCCCAAGACCACTGATCCCAACGTCTTGAATATGAACATGGTCTTCGATTCCTTCACCAATTCCACCCTCTATTACCTCTATCTCGGATCTTCGGATGGCTGGTCTTTCGGGCAGGTCTACAACCTGACCTTTGAAGGCTTTGAAAAATCCGGCCTGCTGACCCAGACCCCGGCCTTCTTTGAGTTCGTGGGCGGTGATGCCGAACAGGTTGAATCTCCCCTCAATGAGAACTGGTCCATCGTTCCCGGCGGTCTGCGTGACCAGCTCAAACGCTGGGCCGGTCGCGCTGAATACACATTGGTCTGGAAGGCCAACCACGACTTTGAAATGCAGTCCCATGCAACCTTCAGGGACACATTTCCACGGGCTGTAAAACGCCTCTTCTCCCGGATGCACGCCAACGGGAACTCCCTGCGCGTGACCATCTATCAAGCCAATAAAAACATTGTCGTCAGCGAGGATTAAGCATGAAACGCACTTTGCTACTCATACTCATTTTTTCTTTTACCCTTTGCAGCTGCGCACCGCTCCAGCCTTCACAGCAGGAACGATCAGTGAAAAGCCGCGCGGCTTCCATGAGATCGGCCAGCAGCAAGAAGACTGTTTCCATTGTCCATGCTCCCTATCTCGGAGCCATTGCGGTGGAGCTGGACGATAACAGGCTGCCCTCAATCTTTAACCGGCGCGTAACCTTGACCAACAGGATCGGTACTGCTTCCCAGATCGCCAAGTGGGTCAGCGAACTTGTGCCGCTGCATATCGAAGTAGAAGCAGCTGAACATACCGGCAAAGAAAAACAGAAGCGCATGCGCATCAACTATGATGGCAAGCTCTCCAATCTGCTGAACACCATGTGTGAATACTTCGGCATGGGCTGGGAATATGACCAGCAAAGCGGCAAGGTTGAAATTGCCCGTTTGCAAACCAAATCTTTCAACCTTGCAGTTGCTCCGGGCAGCATCAAATACGAATCGACTATCACAAATAAATCCCAGACTTCCGGCAATTCCGGTGATTCCAGCGGCATGGATGGAGTGGGCCAAACCACCAAGACTTCAGATAGCGTCAGCCAGACCTCGCAGACCAACAAAGCAAAATTTGAAGGCAATGTCTGGAAGGACACCGAAAAAGCCATTGAGGCCATGCTTTCCAAAGACGGCAGAGTTGTGGTCAACGAAGCCGCCGGAATGGTCACTGTTACCGACACGGCCACAGTCCTGCACAGGGTCGGCAGGTATATCAAATCCCTGAACACCAAGATGGGCAGGCAGGTGGCTCTGGCCGTAAAAGTCTGGGCCTTGGAAATGTCCCGCAATGCCGATGTCGGCTTTGACATTGAAACCTTACTTAAGGCCGGACAATCCAGCTTCAGCATCCTCGGCGGCCAGCCTTACAGCACCATTTCCGGAGCCGGAACACTTACCGCCGCCATTCTGGATGGTGACTGGAAAGACACCAAGCTCATGCTTCGCGCCCTGAAGCAGCGCGGTCGCACCACTCTGCTTACTTCCGGTTCAGGTATCGTCATGAACAATCAAGCCCTGCCCGTTCAGGTAGTTAAGCGCGACACCTATCTTGCCGGGATCAGTTCCACCACCACGGAAAACTCCATGCAGACCTCCGAGCTGACACCCGGTGAAGTTTCCACCGGCTTTTCCATGACTGTGATCCCGCACATCATGAACAATCGCAAAGCCATCCTGCAGTACAACATCACCCTTTCCTCTCTTGATTCCATGGAAGAATTCACTTCCGGGGATTTGACTATCCAGCTGCCGCAGGTTTCCACCCGCAGCTTCAGCCAGCGGGTCAAAATGAAATGCGGCCAGACTCTGGTCCTTGCCGGATTCGAGCAGGAAACCGACCAGCAGTCCAAGGGAATTGGAATCAGCGCAGGCGGACACAGTCAGAAATATGGCAAATCCCTGATCATCATCACCATTGAGATGGAAAGTGCCGGGGTCTAGTCATGCGCAGTATCAAAATCAAAAAGAAAGAATACGTCATCGGTTTCTGGTGGCAGCTCCTCGAAGGCAAGGGACGAAAAGTGCTTTTCGAAAAAGCACGCGCAGTTGCCGAAGATTTCAAGGACAGCAAATACAATTGCATTGTTCCCCGCAAGCAACAGTTCGGTCTCGGAACTTGCGAGAGTAGGAAAGTAAAACGCTTGCCCTCTCTGGCCTGTGCATTGGTTGAGAGATCCCCTGACACATGGATCGGAATATTCTGCTTTGCGGAAGATCTCTGGTGGGTCTGCGCGGTCAGCAAGAAAATGATTGTTGCTGATGGAGACCAATACTTCACTTCTAAAATAGAAGCCGAAGCCCACTTGGCCCGCCTGAAGTCCATGTCCAGTTGGGACAAGGACAACGAATACCGCTGCGAGACAGTGGATGAATCCCTGTCCCACTTTGAAGGGCTGCTCAAAGCTACTGAACGAGTACAGCCGCTCTATCCGGAACACTCCAACCTGAAGTTTATCCTTGGCGCGGCCATACTCATTACGGCCTGCGCAGGCTGGTACATGTGGGATGCTCACCAGCAGGATCTGCGTGAAGCCGAACAACGCAGGATCGCCCAAAAAGCACGCCAGAAGGAACTCCAGAAACAGGAAACCGTCACAAAAGATCCGGAGAAAATATTTGCCATGGCTTGGAAGGAAGCTCCCCTGCCGTCAGCATTTGCCCATGAATTCCTGCGTGCCGTACGTGATTCCGAGCCGTACACCCTCGGCTGGAAGCTCAATTCCATTATCCGTGATGCGGACGGAATCTACATGGCGTGGCTGCATCAGGAAGGTGCAGATTTCACCAACCGCCCGACCGTTGAGAAAATCAATTCCAGCCTTGGTGCAAAGCCTGAGCTGGCTGACCTGACCATTGATTACCCCGAAGCTGAAAAACGCCCTGCACAAGCCCTCATCAAAAAGGACGTTGCCACAGCCCGACTCTATGAATTGACCCGCAATATCGGAGCCAAGCTGAACCTCACTTGGCAGGCTCCGGTGACCAAAAAGCTGGATAACAAGATCCTCCAAAAAACCGTTGCCGTCACAGCTCCGTGGGTCAAGGGAGAGTGGAAACTTTCCGCTCTCCCGGTCGGGGTAACGATCGAGGACGCGCTTTTCACAGCAATGGACTCCATCCCCTGTCTGGTCCTTTCAAAGATCGACTTCACCAACAACCAATGCACCTTGGAGGGCCAGATTTATGCGGTCTACTAGCCAGACAATTCTGATCATAATGTTGGGACTTATCGTCCTGACCTTTCTGTTAGGGACGCTCTTCTTTGTCGTCCCCGCTTTCGCAGAAGACTTGGCCGACCTGAATCCTGCAGGAGAACTCCTGATCGATGTGGACACAGGTAACGCGACCAGCTCAGTCAATGCGACCGCGCCCATAGCACAGGCCAACGCAACAAATACTACCGCTAATTCAAACGTAGCAAACGGTACGTCCATAACTGCGTTCATGACCGACTCAAACAGCACAGATAAAGATCAAAAGCCGGAAGCTCCGGCTTCAGCTGAAAACGCGACTGCTACCCCGGCACAAACAACCGCCCCAGAAGCAACCGAACAGGTGGCGCAACATTCCTCAACCTTCGCACGCCCAGCAGTAAGCCTTGGTGATGCGAACCATCTGCGCAACCTGATTGAATACCGAAACCTGCAGGTAAAGCTTGCCAAAAAAGAAAAAGAATTGCTTGAGCTGTCCATTCCGGACCCGGCACTCATCACCCCCAAAAAACAGGAAGCTAAACCGAAAAAGAAACGCTGCCCGGCATGGCCCAAGGTCGTTTCCATCCAAGGTGTGGACGGCAGGCTTTCCGCTACCCTTTCCAGTTCCGCAGGTATCGAGACTGTGCGGGTCGGCAACACAGCCGGTCCCGGTAAAGTCGTATCCATAACCCCCAATAAAGTTCTGGTCCGCACAAACGGCAAGAACGTTGCCTTGAAATTCAAGGAGTAAATGATGACTGAAACTGAAATTCCCACAAGCCTTCAGGAACGCATCCTGTTTCTGGACGGCAAAATCATTATCTCGGCTGAGGTGGAGAATGACGCAACCCTGATGTCATTCCTGAGTTACGCTGCACGTAAAGGTTTTACTGAAACCGAAAGGAAAAAAGCTGAAGAATTCCAGAAACTGCGCAAGGAACATTTCACAAAGGCAGAAACAAGCAGTGATATTCAAGAACTTGCTGTCCAGATAATCGCAGACGCATACGAGCAAGGAGCCTCGGACATCCACATCACGGATCATGGTCCGTTCACCTCCATATCATTTCGCAAACTCGGAATGGTTCAGGATTACAAACAATTAATGGGTGAAACCGGCAGAAAAATCATCGTTGCCATCTATCAGACGATGTCAAACCAAGGGGACTCAACATTCGTTGCAACCGAAAGTCAGGATGCCAGAATTTCAGACCGCAAGTTCCTGCCCAGTGATGTCCATTCCATCCGTGTCCATACCGAACCTCTTGAAGAAGCCATGGCCGAGAACGGAACCGGCACAGAAATGGCTCTACGTTTACTTTACGATCGCACAACAGCACAGGGCAGCCTTGAAGAAAGGCTTGCCACACTCGGATATTCTGAAAGGCACATGCGCCGCATTCAGTTCCTGACCCAGCGTTCCGGCTTGGTGCTTCTTTCAGGTCCGACCGGTGCGGGTAAGTCTACTTTCCTCAAGCACATTATGGAAAGTATGGCTAAGGACAACCCCGAAAAGAACTTTTTCTCTGCTGAAGATCCTGTTGAATACCCTCTTGAACGAGTGAAGCAGATCAGGATCAGAACCAGCTCCAAAGAAACACGAGGCGAAGAATACAGCGGAGCAATAGCCGGATTAATGCGCTGCGACCCCGACATCATCATGATCGGTGAGATTCGTTACCCGGAAGCTGCCTCCGCCGCCCTTGATGCTGCCCAGACCGGACACGGAGTATGGACCACCGTCCATGCAAACTCTGCCTTCGGGATCATTCAGAGAATGGTTTCCCTGCTGCGTGCTGCAAACTATCCGGACCCGCTTGAATACCTCTGTGACCATACCGTTCTTTCCGGCCTGCATCACCAGCGGCTCGTCCCGGTACTCTGCCCTCACTGCAAACAGCCTATTAAAGAAATTTCAAAACTTCCTGCAGACAACGAGCTGCGCCGTAAGCATCTCCCTGAACCGGTGCTGAGTCGTTTGTTTAAGGCTGTAGACAAGCTGCATGAGAAAAACGTTCATGTCCGGGGAGAAGGATGTGAACACTGCCGCGGCATAGGAATCATCGGTCAGACCGTGGCCTCTGAGATTGTGGCCACAGATCATGTAATTCTGCGGAACATCCGAGCCGGAAACATGGCAGGTGCATACAAACACTGGCGTAATGAACAAAACGGAGAAACGTTTGTCAGCCACGCCATCAGGCTCATTGAAGAAGGAATCATTGATCCTTACCTGACCGAAAAACGACTGGGCGTACCGCTGAACTACGCCAAAGTCTCTGACGATTTCAGCAAGGGTATTTCCGCAACCGGCTTCGATGAAATGGCAGGTTCTAAAATCGTGGAGAGGCCGAATGCAGCGTCCTGATCTGAATAGAATACTTGCCAAGCTCTTCTTCAATGCTCCTGTGCGAATCAGGTTCTACAGAAAACTGGCAGCACTGACCCGGCATGGTGTCATCGTGGCAGAAAGCGTTGCTGAACTTCAGGAAAGATACGCCAAGCAACGAAGCCCACTGTCTCTTGTTCTGGCAGAAATATCCAGCCGTCTGGATGGCGGAAGTAAACTCCATCAAGCCATGCAGGGTTTCATCCCTGCCGAAGAAGTAATGCTCATCGATAGTGGGATTACATCCGGTAAACTGTACGAATCGCTTGATCTTGCAGTGCAGCTGATTCAGGCAAGAATGAAGATTATCGGCTCCATGCGTAAGGCTTTAGCCTATCCTGCATTACTGATCAGCGCACTCATCACTTTGCTGATTGTATTCTCAAGATATGCCATGCCCAATTATATCCAGATATCCAACCCGGAAAACTGGAGTGACGGAGCAAAACTTCTTTATCGGGTCTCCTGCTTTATTGATTCCACCGCAGGAACGATTCTTTTTGCCGTAATCATACTTTCGGGCCTGCTCTCCTTAGCCACCATCAAAATCTGGACCGGGAATATCCGCGTCCGCTTTGACTCCATTCCGCCATGGTCATTCTACCGACTGATCATCGGCAGCCTTTGGCTGTTTACTCTCGCCATTCTCATGAAATCAGGAATCCAGCTTTCTACCGCAATAGAAAAAATGCTGGCTATTCCAGACACAGGTCCGTGGCTCAGAGAACGACTCCAGTCAGTCCTAGCTCAACTTACCAAAGGTAAAAAATTAGGTCCGGCTCTGGACGACTCCGGATACCAGTTCCCAACCAAAGAAATCATCGAGGACCTGCGTATTTACTCAAGACTCAGCAATTTCCACAGCCAGCTCTATCTCATAGCTGAAGAAATGCTGGCAGAAGGGGTTGAAAAGGTACAGACGCAAGCCAAAATTATCAATTACGGCTGCATCATCACAATAGCTTATCTGGTGTCCAACATTGTTCTGGCAATGTCCGACATTCAACAACAATCCGGCCTGAACATGGCCTACTAGGAGATAAAAAAATGAACTTACTCGAACTCACAGGCGTTCTGGTTATCATCGCAGTACTTCTTGGAACAACAGCACTCAGGATCAAGTCTGGAAGGGAAAACGAGATGATCACGACTGCGCAACAGAACATTTCTACCTTTAAGCTTGAAGTTAAAAATCTCTACAAAGGCGAACCGGATTTTACAGGACTCACCACCAATATTGCCGTCAAAAACAAAATCGTTCCAACATCAATGGTCAAAGGGAACGGTGAAGTGCGCAACGTATGGGATGGTGCAGTTACCGTTGAAACAGGAACCGATCCCAGCACCTACATAATTACTTCAAACGAAATTCCAGAATATGCCTGCGTAAAGCTGGCCACTTTTGAATCATGGAAAAGCCTTTCAGTAAATGGAGTTGAAATAACTCAAGGCAGCGGAATGGTTGCAGCCATTACCGGGCAACTCCAAGACAGCAACACCATTGCTTTCACCTCCGATTACTCCAACTAGTAGAGGGGTCACATGACACTCAAAAGTGCATCATTCACAGATCTTATACTTCATGAAAGCGGGGAGGCTTTTATGAAAGGCTGCGATTCCTGCGGCCAAAAACTCGTTCCCTGTACAGAGGACATCAAAAAGGAAATTGAAATCCTGCACAAGGAAGTCCTCAAAGTTCATGAAAAGACTGGACGACACACTTTTAGAGTCATCCATGAGGAAATCAGCTACAGGGTCGCCCTTTATGAAGGTGTGGATTGGGGCAGTGGTAAAGTTTTCTTCCTGCGCCGCATTCAGGAGCAGGTCGAAAACTTCAATAATATCGGAATGCCTGAACCAATTGCAGAATGGCTTCTTTCTGCGGAACAGAGCAAAGGTCTGGTGCTTTTCACCGGTGCTCAGGCTTCAGGTAAAACTTACAGCGCATCATCTCTGGTAGGGACACGACTCTCAACTCTCGGCGGCCATGCTGTCAGCTTTGAAAATCCTGCAGAAATGCCTCTTGACGGCAAGCATGGAGAATACGGTTTCTGCTTTCAGGCCGAGATTGAACGCGAAGAAGATCTGGCTGAAGGCATAGAAAGGTCCCATCGTTTTGCCTCTCCCAACATCATCTACATCGGCGAAATCCGCAGCAAATACGCGGCAAGCGAAGCTCTGCGGGTCTGCCTAGGTTCTGACAAACAGATTGTCGTTGCCACCATGCATGGGTTCGACCTTGTAACCGCTCTTGAAAGATTGGTGACTATGGCCCGTGAAATAGATGGGGAAATCGCCAGTCAAAACCTCGCTCAAGGATTGCTTGCGGTCGTTCATCAGCAACTTGAGGAAGACGAAAACGGACAGAAAGTTCTCAACGTCCCTCAATTCCTGCTGGCACCCTTCACAGATGAATACGTCGGATTACGCGCCAAGATTAAAAACAATGAAATGATCGCTCTGGAAGAAGAGATGCGTGACCAAGAGAACATCATCAACTTCTACGGGATACAAAAGATATGAAGATGTTCGCAGTTCTCTTCACCATGCTTGGGTTGCTGGCAATGCTGACACCGGACTCCTTTCTTCAGCATGAAGTAAAGCAGGGAAAAGCTAAAGCTGTTGCCGTTAATTTCGGCACCTACCGTAATGCTGTGAACGATTTTGCCATAGCACGCCCCAATGCTTTCGGAGGAATTCCCATCCCCATATCACTCCTTGACCTGCCGTCCGGTTGGAAATCCATGCGTGCATGGACCAACCGACCGGACGGCGGGAACATCTATGTCTGGGGTCCGGTTCAAGGAGCTGAAGCCGGAGAAATCATGGATTTATTCATGGAGTCCTACGCCATTGGAATCAAACGCAGTGGATCACTGGTCACAGCTCATGGGACCGGAATAGCCCTGCCATCCTTCATCCCCAACGGTAATATCGTCAGCGTGATCAGACCATAGGAGCAAAGATGAAAATCAATCCTAAAAATAAACAATCCGGATTCGGCATGATGGATGCTCTTGCGGCATTACTCATCCTTGCCGTGATTTCACCAATGCTCTCAAACATGCAGCACCAAGGCTTTGAAAATATCAAGCAGAAGAGTGTCAGCAAGCATCTTGCCACTGTCCTTGATGCGGCTTCCGACTATGCCAAGGAACATTATGCAGATCTGATCAGCTCTTCCACGGCCAGCAGTGCCACCGCTGTGACCATGGCCCAGCTCCGCTCCGGAAACTTCCTGCCTTCCGGATTCCAAGATCGCAACGGCTGGGGCCAGCAGTACGGAATTTACGTGCTCGAACCCAACGCGGACGACCTGCAAGTCATCGTCCTGACCTATGGCGGACGCACGGCCGCAAATGACAAACATTTCGGCACTGCTTCTGCTCCGTCAGCTGCGGCTATGGTCGGCGGTGCCGGGGGCTACATCCCCACCGGAGATCTTCCCGGTCAAAGCTCTACCGAGCTGCGCGGCTCCTACGGAGGTTGGACCGTCAATCTTGCCGGAACCAACATTCCGGTTCCCAGCCCCGGCCACATCGGTGGTCGCGCTTTCCTGCGTGAAGGAGATCTCAGCCAAGACTTCCTCTATCGCGTGGAAGTTCCCGGCCATCCTGAGTTGAACGAAATGTCCACTGAGCTGGACATGACCGATCACGCCATTGAGAATGTGAAGGAAATCCAATTCGACGAGCACACCATCGCCGACATCGATGCGACCGGCTTTTGCGGAGATCCGGAGAAAGAAGGACGTATCTTCTTTGATCCTGCAGTTGGTCTTTACATCTGCCGTGAAGGCGAACCGCAGATCCTCGCCGACACCGGCAATTCCCAGCTTTTCAAAGATGCCACCTACGCTTCAGACGGTGAGCTGATCCCCAAACCGACCTGCCCCCCGGGCGTGACTTCAGTTCCGCAGATTTTCGTGGCCCCGGCTGTATTTGCCGAGGGTGCAGAGTCGCAGGCCTTCGTTGCCGTCCAGTCATGGGCGACGGACGAAGGCGACAACTGGCGCGTTCATCTGCGCATCAAAGACGTTACTGACACATGGGTATCGCCTCCCGCCGGATACGGACGGGTAATGGTGCTGACCACCTGTAATTAGGAGAAAATCATGAAGATAGAAGAAAAGAAACCAATGTCATTTAAAACTCTAATGATGGTTATTTCCGCCTGCATATGCCTGCTGGCGGCAGTCTTGATCGTACTTTCTTATACCCCCGAAGCGTTTGCCGGGGATGCCACAAGTTTCAACCCGACTTCTGTTGCTGTCCAAGCTCGTGCTGCCAGCGACACGCCCATAGGAGGAGTTATTCCTTATAGAGGGAGTTCCGTTCCGGACGGCTGGCTGGAATGCAACGGTCAATCAACTGCCGGATACCCGGAACTGGCTGCAGTTGTCGGCGCAAATGTGCCGGACCTGCGTGGGGAGTTTATCAGAGGATTGGACAGTGGTCGTGGTGTCGACACTGGACGAACATTGGGAAGTACACAGGCGGATGCGATGGAAGAACATCGTCATGATACGACGCTTACTGTTTCGGGAAGTTATAATATAACAGTGAAATATGGAGACTCTAGCATGGGTGGAGCTTATCCGTATGGTATTCATATTGGTCATGGTCCCGGATATTTAGGTAATTATGCTGGGGGGACTATGACAGCAACCGGAACCGGAACCTCGACTTCAGCTGGAGACGGAAGCGAAAACAGGCCCCGCAATGTAGCCCTCATGTACATCATCAAGGCGCAGTAGGATTTCATCATGTCAGATTCTCCTAACAGCCTTGCAAGTCCTTCAAAGGGAATAAAGGGAAACAACCGTATCTTCTTCATTGCGGTGGTGGTTGCGGTAATTCTGGTCGCGGTCATGATTTATTCCGTATCCAAATCCATGAACCGAAAAAAGAAAACTGATACCGGTCCCAGCACAATAGCCGAGTCAGATATCAAGCAGCCGCTTAATGCTCCTGAGACCTTCGGCCTTTCACTCCCCCCAAAGGAAGAAAAAGAACCTGAAAAAATTCCGGTTCAGGAAAAGCCATTGGTTACGGTTGTCCGACCGACTGAACCCACCGAAGCCGAAAAGCAAAGGCTGAAAGAACTTCAGGAATTGCGGACTTTCAAGCTTGAACGCATGAAAGCGGCTCTTGCTGCTCCGCTGAAAGTTCAAGCCGCTATCCCCGAAAAAAAGGCCCAAATAGTACAAGCATCCATGGATGATGTGCGCTCCCGGCATCCCCTGACCATGCCCGGAATGTCTGCCCTTACTCCGGCTGAAGGCAATGACCGGAAGGACAAGGAAGAGTTCCTTTCCACCCGTGCGGCCAAGGATGGCTCATGGCAGCTGCCTTATGACCGTGTCCCCGGCAAACCGTTTGAGCTTAAGACCGGCTCGGTCATCAACGGGATCATGATCTCCGGCATTAATTCTGATCTGCCCGGGCAAATCATCGGACAGGTCAGCCAGAATATATATGACACCGCCAGCGGACAAAATCTGCTCATCCCGCAAGGGTCACGTATGGTCGGGGTTTATGACTCCAGAGTTGCCGCCGGGCAGACCCGCGTACTTGTTGCATGGAATCGGATTATATTTCCTGACGGCTCGTCCATCACCCTCGGAATCATGCCCGGTACCGATGTCGGCGGCTATGCCGGTTATTCCGGAGACGTAGACAACCACTATCTGCGCATCTTCGGTTCTTCAGCCATCATGAGCGTGATCAGCGGCGGCATGGCCTATGCCATGGATAAATTTAATAAAAGCTCATCATCAAGTGACAATCCCAGCCTGCAGGATGAACTCGGCTCGGCCCTCTCCAGTCAACTCGGCCAGTCCACACTCTCTCTTTTGCAAAACAACATGAGTATCAAGCCGGCCATCAGCACTGCGCCGGGCAAGCGTTTCAACATGGTCGTGACCAAAGACATCGTTTTCGCACGTCCTTACAAGCCATACAGGATTTGAAAATGAGTAATAACGATTACGGACTCGGTAAAAAGAAAGGTCGTGGGAAAAGCGGCTTACTATACCTCTTTTTCCTTATACTGCTGACCTGCTTTGCCATGGGCTACGCCACCCAGAACACAGCCGCACTTTACGGTCATCATAAAGCATTGGGTCAAACCGTATACAAACAGTTCTACTGGCCGTGGATGATCTTCCACTGGGTACAAATTGTTCAGCCCAGTGAGCATCTAAACCGTATCATTTCAATTTCCCTGATTATCTTTGTTGCCCCTCAGTTTGTAGTGCTGGCAATAGTCTTCCTTTTTGCAGGCAGGCCCAAAGGGGTTGAAGACATCCACGGCACCGCGCACTGGGCCAAGAAAGAAGAAATCCAGCAGGCAGGTCTGCTCGGCGGTTCAGGGGTATATGTCGGCGGCTGGCAGGAAGAACAAATCCTCCACTACCTGCGCCACAGCGGTCCCGAACACATCATGGCCTTTGCCCCTACCCGCTCCGGTAAAGGTGTCGGACTGGTACTGCCCACCCTGCTCTCATGGGGCGAAAGTTCCATCGTTCTCGACATCAAGGGAGAAAACTGGGCTTTAACCTCCGGCTGGCGCAAAGCGCAGGGCCATAAGGTCATGAAATTTGATCCCACGGATACAACGGCAAGCTCCGCCCGGTACAATCCCCTGTCTGAAATCAGGCTTGGCGGACCTTATGCCATACCCGATGCCCAGAACATTGCCAGCATGATTGTTGACCCTGACGGCAAGGGCCTCAAGGACTACTGGAACAAAGCCGCGTTCTCGTTCCTCGGCGGTACAATGCTGCATTGCCTGATCCATTTCCAGATCAATGAAGGCCGTCACGCTACATTGAATGACCTTTCGCTCATGCTTGCCGATGAAGACCGGGATATGTCGGAGCTTTTTGAAGAGATGCTGACCAACGACCATGTTGCAGATCTTCAAACCCTTTTCGGCGACTCCATGAACGATGAATCCATGATGGCCATCAGAAAATTTATTGCCGCTGCAGCCCGAGAAATGCTCAACAAGGCAGATGCCGAACTTTCCGGGGTTGTTTCAACCGCAGTGGCCAACATGGCTCTTTACCGTGATCCGGTGGTCAGCTGGGCCACTTCCGGATGCGATTTCCGCATCGCAGACCTTATGAATTCCGAGCAGCCGGTTTCCCTTTATCTGGTCATTCGTCCTTCAGACATTGACCGCTTGCGGCCGCTGGTCCGGCTGATCCTAAATATTGTCCTGCGCCGACTGACCGAAGAAATGGAATTTTCAGGCGGTCAGGTCAAAGCTAATTACAAGCACCGTCTGCTGCTCATGCTCGATGAGTTCACTTCACTGGGCAAGATGGAAATCTTTGAACGCGCTCTGGCCTTCATGGCCGGCTACGGCATCAAGGCCTACATCATCGTGCAGGATCTCGCCCAGCTCCAATCCGCTTACGGCAAGGAAGAATCAATCATGAGCAACTGCCACCTGCGCATTGCATACGCGCCTAACAAGATAGAAACCGCCGAAGTCCTTTCAAAAATGAGCGGTAAAACCACCATCATCCAAAAAAAGACATCTCTTTCCGGCACCCGCAACGGACATATGAACAGGGCCAGCGTGAGCATTTCTGAAGCCAAACGCGCCCTGCTCACTCCCGATGAATGCATGCGCTTGCCCGGCGCGGAAAAGGACCGTCACGGCAAAATCACCAAGGCCGGGGATATGCTCATCTTCCCCGCCGGTTTTGCTCCCATCTACGGCAGACAGATTCTGTTCTTCCTTGATCCGGAATTCCTTGAGCGGTCGATGATTCCGGCTCCGGAAAAATCAGACCTGCTTCATGAACCTGCTGAAGCAATACAGACCATCAGCGAACCGGAAATAGATCTGGACGCTGAAATGGATGAACTCATTGAAGAGACCACTGACTATGAAGAATGCTGAGAAGATTGAAACCCTGCTCCCGGTACGCTTCCCGCGTGAAGCCTGCCGGACCTGTCCGGCCTGCGCCGCATGGATGGCTACACATAGGACCAGAAAAACAGGTCGCCCCGGCTGTCCGGTCTGCCATGGCGATGGCCGAGTTCCATACATGTTTCTGCCGCCGGAACAAGTTTCCGGTCGCGCTCTGGTGGAAGTGGAAAGGGATTTAATTCCGCTCCTGAAGCCCATATTTGGAGAATGCAAAGAGCCAGGTCAACACCGGGCCATGCAGATGGGCGAACAGGTGCGCTGCCCCGGCTGTGACGACCTCTGCGTAATGCCTGAAGGGATCAACGCAGGGGATCTTATTTCAACTGATTTGAAAGAAAGGAGGAACTATGCGCCCCACCCACTCACCGCAATTTCGTGACAAAATTTCAAGCGTTCCGGACATGAGCAAGCTTTTTCATGTCCGTTCTCAAAGCGATAATTTTATTTAGGGAGAACTCCCTGAATTTTAGGACTCTTAAATATCACTTTTCAACTGAACCTGATCCCCAAGGAATCAGCCCATGACTGCAACGGCACAAAAATACGACCCTCAAGGCTCTGGTAACTGCGGTGATCAGTATCAGGCCCCTGCTGATACCGATCATCTGAAGAAGCTCATGCGCCGTGATATTACCGGATTCTACAACCGTCTTTCCGCTGTCGGCAGGAGGATTCTTGCCACTCTCATCCAAGCTGCGCCGGCAATGGATGAGCCGTTTCCTTTTGTTATCTCCAGTCTTCAACATGGTGTGAAATGCAGCAAACTAAGCGTGCTGCGCACTATTCCCAAGGGCGAAGAGGCTGGCCTTTTCAAGCGCAAGGATCACGAAGCTGGCCGCAGGCACGGCAGCATCATTACCTTATATAAGGAACGCTGCGAGTTCTTCCTGAGCCTGTACAAACAGGAATATGGACTACTGCTTGATACCGATCATGATCGGTATCAGGAGAGAGTTGTTACCAATGCTGACCGGTATCAAATCAACTTTGGTAACATGGATGACCAGAAACCAAAGAACAACATCCATTCATTAAATTTATCCGATACTACGGACGCACTTTTTTCCCGCTTATCCGATCAGGGCAAACGTGTGTTCGGTATCATCTCAGCACTTGCAATCGAAACAGAGCAGGATGAAATATCCCTTGTAATCCAATCTGTTGCCAGAGAGGCCGCTTGCAGCGAAGTAACCGCAAGACGGGTACTCAAGCACGGCCATGAAGCCGGGATTTACGCCAAAAGACAACACGAACGCGGCCCCCGCTTCGGTGTAATCCTTAAGCTCAATGCCACGCCCATGGAACGGATCAAGGAGCTTGTGCAAACCTTTCCCGCTCAGGATGTTACCAATGCTGATCGGTATCAGCAGGGTGTTACCAAACATGACCGGTATCATGACCGTAATGATACCAATCCTGATACCAGACCTGATCGGTATCAGGTTACCAATGCCGATTTACCGGCAAAACAGGCCCTTAAACAGTGCGAATCAAGGGCTGGCGGCAATCACATATCACAGCCTGATACCAATGCTGATCGGTATCAAAACCCGGTACTATTAGATAGACAGATAAAAAATCTATCTGGTTCTGAAGAGAATGAAGAGGAACGCTGGGCGCAAAGGCTGCTTTCAATCAGCACAGACGAATTTCAAATCCTCTGGCCCCGGCTCCATGATGAAAGGTTTGGGCCGGATCAGATTCGCCAGATCATTCAGCATCGTTTTTCCTTTGATGAAACAATTCTGGATATCGAGAACTCTCTTCACGCTGCTGAATGGGAACTGGAACACGAAACTTTCCCGCCAGCCCGTAAAGGCCCCTGCAATTACCTCTTTGCCACTCTGAAAAGCAAAGGCACATGGCGCAGGCCCGTTGGCTTTCTGACTCCCAATGAACAGGCCCTTGCCAATGCCAAGAAAGAAAAAGCCGTTATCCGTGAGCTGAAGGAGTTGGACAAGCAGAAAGCCAAAGAAGCTGATCAGGCTGCCCAGAACAAAAAATTTGAAGCATGGCTGGCAGGCCACACTCCTGAAGAACTGGAAGCCATTGACGCCCTTTGTTCCCAGCGCGTCAGCACAGAAACAACAAAACGTGCATGGCGTAAGACATACTGGAACAAGATCAATAAGGGCGCGGCATGAAAAAAATGCTGCTAATCCTTTTCTTTCTCCATGCGCTAGGAATCATCTACCTGCTGCATGAACTTGGCTTTCGCTGTAACTTTACCGATTCCATGCCCCATGGAATTTACCAGATCGTGCCGGGCAAGCCTGATCGGCACGATCTGGTCACGTTCAGTCTTGCTGAAGACAATCCCTATTTCCAAATTTCACTTGAGCGGCACTATCTGGGCCTGAACGGTAACAGGCCGCTGCTCAAAACTTTAGCCGGCCTTCCCGGAGATTCGGTTGAGATCTCCGCTGAAGGTGTGCGTGTTAATTCCAAACTACTTCCACGTACAAAAGCCAAAACCTGCGACCGACACGGACGCCAACTGCCAATTTTCCTGAAGTCTACTGTTATTCCCTCTGCCAAAGGTCTGGCCCTGTCCACCTATACCGAAAACAGCTTTGATGGCCGTTACTTCGGGCTGGTGGATATGGATCAGGTGCGGAGGGTCATACCCATTCTAACCTTTAAAATCGGAGGATAAATGCGTTTAATAATCGCGGAAAAACGGGATGTGGCGGAAGCCATTTCCCAAGCCCTCGGCGGCCCGGCTAAACCGACCGGTCCCGCCTATCATGTAAACGGTGACCGCATCACATGGCTCTGGGGTCATCTGCTGCGGCTTACTGATCCTGAAGAGCACGATGAGCGTTACAAGCTCTGGGATCTCAACACCCTGCCCATGAAATGGCCAGTGACTTATGCGCCTGAAGCCAGACACGCCGACCATCTCAAAAGAATCATCGAGCTTGCCCATCAGGCAGACGAGCTGATCAACGCGGGTGATCCTGATCCGGAAGGTCAGCGGCTGGTAGATGAGGTTATCGAGTTTGCCGGCCTGACAGGCAAACCGACCCAACGGTTGCTGATCAACGACAACACCGACTCAGCCATTCTCAAGGCCATGAAGAATATGGAGGAGAATAAAAAATATCATGGGCTGTCCATGTCTGCGCTGGCCCGTGCGGTTTGTGATCAGCGTTTAGGATATAATCTGACCCGTTGCTATTCCATACTGGCCCAGAAAAAGGGCTATGATGGTGTGCTTTCCGTAGGCCGGGTTCAGACTCCTATCCTCGGCTTGGTTGTGGCACGCGATCGCGCACATGAAGGACATGAGAAGCAAGCCTATTACACTGTCAAAGCCCAAATTGATATGCCGGGCCAGCTGGTGGAAGCCGAATATATCCCCGCCGATGATGCGCCCATGGATGAGAAAAGGCGGATCGTGGATGCGGTATTCGGCAAGAAGATTGCCAATGAAGTTCAGGGAAAGCCGGCAACGGTTCTTTCAGTGCAGACTTCTGAGCGCAAGAATGACCCTCCCCTGCCCTACAACCTGCTGGCCTTGCAGGCCGATGCTGCCGGGCTTTGGAACTACAAGCCGAAAAAGGTGCTGGAGATCACCCAGCGGCTGCGCGACCAGCACAAGGCCATCACTTACAACCGCAGTGATTGCCGTTACCTCAATGACGAACGACATGAAGAAGCGGCAGAACTGCTGCTGGCCCTGACCCCGGCCTTCGGAGACATGGCCGAGTATGCCGCACCCAATCGAAAATCAAAGGCTTTCAACTCCAAGAAAGTCACCGCACATCACGCCATCATCCCGACCATGAATGTGCCGGAGCTGGACAAGCTTAATCAGGACGAGCGGCGCATTTATGAGCTGATCGTCAAGCTCTACATTGCCCAGTTTTATCCTCCGGCAGAATTTGTGGCCACAAAAGTGGAACTGAAAATAGCCGGCCACAGATTCAAGGCTGAAGGAAGACTGAACAGCTCCCCGGGCTGGCAGCTGCTGGATGAAAAGTATCTCAAAGAATACGAGAAAGCCGAAAAACAAACAGCACTTCACAAGCTCCTGCAGGATGATTCCGGAACCGTTGAATCCGCTGAATCGGTGAAGGCTTTCACCAAGCCCCCGGCACTCTACACCATGAAAACCCTGCTCAAGGATTTAACCGCGGTCGCTAAGTATGTAAGCGACCCGGAAATCAAAAAGCTGCTTCTGGACAAGGACAGCGACAAGCAGGACGAAGCCGGCGGAATCGGAACCCCGGCCACCCGTGATGCCCATATTGAAACGCTCTTCAGGCGTGGCTTTGTGGCGGAGAAAAACAAGAAGGTCATCAGCACCGAACTGGGCCGGCAATTCCACGATGCCCTGCCGGAATTCGCAGTGAAGCCGGACATGACCGCCCTCTGGCATGAGAAGCAAAAGCAGATCGAAGCCGGAGATCTCAATTACCTCCAGCTCATCGAAGAGGTGGACGATTCCGTTGCTCTGGAGATCGAGCGCGTCAAGCGCGAAGGCATCAATATTAAGAGTAATGCTGTGCAATGCCCCAAATGCAAAACCGGATTCCTGAAGCCCCGCAAGGGCAAAACCAAATTCTGGGGCTGCTCCAACTATCCCGACTGCAAAGCAACCTTTCCCAACAAAGCCGGCAAGCCGGATCTCAAGGCCAAGCCGGCCAAAAAACTGGAAGCATCCAAAGAACACAAATGCCCTGATTGCGGCAAAGGTCTGATCCGCAGGCCCGCCAAGCGTAAGGGCATGTTCTGGTGGGGTTGCAGCGGATTTCCGGAATGCAAATTCCGCTGCTTTGACGAGAAAGGAAAACCCAAACTGGAAAATTAACCAACAAAACCAAGGAGAAACCATGCCCGAAACTGATGAAATCAAAACACACATGAATGAACAGGCGAACCTGCTCGTTAAAGAGCTGGAAGAAAACCCCGGCGCGGCCATGGAAGTTGATCCAGAGCTGGCCGACCACATGGGGGCTTTTGAGGAAACCGCAATCTCGGCTGAAGAAGCGGAAGACGCGTCTTTCGATCCCTTTGACCCTGAAGACGCAGAAATGGAGGCATAAACATATGGCTAAAGGAAAATCAGACTACTACCAACGTTTCGCTGATAAGATCATCGAAAAGCTGGAGAATGGAACCGCACCGTGGCAGCGGCCATGGAAGGCGGGAGAATATCAGCCCGCCTTCAACCCGGTAACAGGGAATGTCTACCGGGGATTCAATCAGGTCATGCTCAGTTCCGACGGCCTCAATGATCCCAGATTCATGACCTACAAGCAGGCGGAATCACAGGGCTGGCAGGTCCGCAGAGGAGCCAAATCCCAGACGCTTGTTTATTGGCAATATGACGCAATAAATGAGGTTAAAGATGAAAACGGTAAACCTGTGCTCGATGAGGACGGAAACGTAAAAACAGAACGGGTTGAGAACGCCAAGCCGGTCAAACGATTCTTCAATGTCTTCCACGCCAGCCAGATTGACGGCATTCCTGAATGGGATGGCCGGGAGATCTCATGGAATCCGGACGACCGCGCGGAAGCCATTTTGGAGAACTCCGGAGCAAACATCACCCATGATCAACGTGACCGGGCATATTACACCCCGGCAAAAGATGAGATTCACATGCCGCCGCAGGCTGCTTTTGACAGCTCGGACAAATACTACAGCACCGCCCTGCACGAGCTGGGACACTGGACCGGCCATGAATCCCGGCTGGACCGTGAGTTCGGCCCTTTCGGCTCGGAAATCTACGCCAAGGAAGAACTCCGCGCAGAAATCGCAAGCTGGATGACCAGCGCGGAAATCGGCCTCAGTCATGATCCGAATCAGCATGCCAGCTATGTAAAAAGCTGGGTCAAAGTACTGAAGGAAGATCCTTTTGAGATCGTCCGCGCCTGCCAAGGAGCAGAAAAGATCAAGGATTACACCCTCGGCTTTGAAAAAGAACGCAGCATGGAAACAACCAAGGAGCAAGGCATGTCGGTTTCCGGTCCGGGTAAGGAAAAACTGGAGCAGCGCGAAGCAAAATACGGGGTTCCGGAGAACGGCAAGACTTGGCTCAAAGTTCCTTTCTCTGAAAAGAACGAAGCAAAGAATCTCGGTGCCAAGTGGGACAAGGATCAAAAAATGTGGTTCGCTCCTGAAGGAACCGACCTGCAAAAATTCAATGCATGGCTGCCGGAAAACAAAGCCGTAGCACAGCAGAAAGAAGAAGTGCAGGAACCGAAGCCAGCCACTGAAAAGACCTATCTCAATGTTCCGTACTCGGAGAAAGGGCAGGCCAAAAAGCTCGGCGCACGCTGGGACAAGTCCGAAAAACTCTGGTTCGCTGCCAGCGGGACAGACCTCAAACCTCTTGAGAGATGGTTGCCCAAAGAAAAAGTTCATGCTCCGCAGACAAATGCCGTGCAGGAGTTCGCCAAAGCCCTGCAGGAAGCCGAACTTGATCTTCAAGGCCAGCAGCCGATCATGGACGGAACGCTCCAGCGCGTGCCGGTCATCGATGGCAAGCCCAATTCAAGAGACGGTGCATACAAAGGATTCCTTGATGCCCATCCAGCAGGATTCATTCAGAATCACAAGACCGGCCTGAAAATGAATTGGAAAGCTGATGGCCTTGAGCTCACCGAAGAACAAAAGGCCCAGCTCAAAGCACAGGCAGCCCAAAAAAAGATCGAGCGTGAAAAAGCTCTCGCCGAGCAGCGTGAGAAGGCCTCCAAACGTTCCTTTGCCAAGTTTACCAACGCCAAATGGGCCACCGGGCAGCAGGAATACCTCGTAAAAAAAGGTGTTCCGGCATACGGGGTCAAGGTCAACGAGCGCGGAGATCTGCTTGTACCCGGTCACGATGTGCGCGGACATATCCACACCCTGCAAACCATCACCCCGGAAGGCAAGCTCTTCGAAAAAGGCGGCCTGAAGGCGGGGATGTTCCATGCCATTGATCCTGAAAGCAAGTTCAACGGGAGTAATAAAATCCTCATCGCTGAAGGATACGCCACAGCTGCAAGTGTGCACATGGCAACCAAAGAGCCGACAGTTGTGGCTTTTGATGCTTCAAATCTTAAGCCGGTCGCCAAAGCCCTGAAAGAAACCTATCCGCAATGCCAGATTGCCATCGTAGGCGACAATGATCATCACCTTAAAAACAATATAGGTGTCGAAAAAGCCGAGAAAGCAGCTTGGGCTGTTGGCGGGACAGCAATTGTTCCCAAATTCACAGCGGAAGAAAGAGAGCAAGGCCTGAGCGACTTCAACGACCTGCATCAGTCCAGTGGACTTGAGGAAGTGAAAAGTCAGCTTGCCGGGCTTTTTAAGAGGCAGCAAAGAACGGCTCAGAAACAGGAACAAGCCAAGGCAATGGCAATGTAAATTAACAAGCGGGCCTGAGGGGGGCCGCTTAAATAAAAGGGACAAACAAATGGATCATACAAAAATACTCGCAAATAGGGCTGATAATATTTCTGGAAAAACTCCTCATGAAGGATGTGCAAATTGCGAAGAGGAATTGTTCTTTGCCATGCAGGACAATGAGCACAAATTTTCACTCGGCTTGCGGACGGTACTACATTGCCTTAAGTTTGCAGAGTCAAACGGGAATATTCCTCCGCTGCCATCAAAATGGTGGATCAGTGTTAACAACAGGCATGGCTTAAAATTCCCTGCTCTGGACGAACAAGATGAGTGAACATGGATATATTCAAATTGTACACCGATGAACGTGGATATGAACGCATTTCGATTAATAAATTCGAAAGCATGACAAGAAAGGCCTACCCTTTCTACCAACCCAATGACAAAGGTGAAATAGTGCAATACGCAGTATGTCCAGATTGCAATAACCCTGTCCAAATTATCGGCCTATACAAAAGACTGAAGAACACAGACTATCCTTATGGGAAGCATTGCACACGCTCAATTTCTGACGTTGCAGACTACGATGCTCAGGCATTTGAATATTGTAGTCTAGCAAATCCCAACCGCTCTTTGACCAAAGACATGAAAAGAAAATCCAAGGGCGAAAAGGGAAAACAAATAATATCAATCATTCGCAATTGTTTTGATCAGATAGCATTCATACTTTCCAAGTCCACAGGAATATATATAACCGGAAAGCTGGCAGGCAGAATGCTTAAAGAGTACAAATCATCTGAAGGCTATCTTTATTTCGGGGCCAACGCCATGAACGTTCCATGGATCTTCGCATACATGGCCAACAACCACTCTCTATATGGACAAAGAATAGTAGACCAAAATCTACGCGAGACAATCAAAAAGCACTGTCCAAACATCATATTCGAAGGAGAATGGGTAAAAACTAAAAAATATTCTGAAATCGAATTCTGGTTTACCAAACACCGCCAGACCATGACTTCGGAAAATGGCCTTACTGAGAGTATGGAATTGAAACTCACATACAATGGCAAAACTTTTTTCAGTAAAAAAATTGACTTTGACCATGACTACTTTCAGAATCTAATGAATTACCCTGACGACAAACGCCCAAGGCAACAAGAATTAACAGACAAGGCTCAGGAATACTTCCCTGCCGCCGACTAACCCATAACAGGAGAAACGTATGGCAAAATACACCCGTGAAGAAGAATTCAAAATCATTCAGGAAATCAGAAGACTGGATGCTGAAGGAAAACATGATGAAGCTTACGAGCTGCGCTACAAGCTTCCTATGGCTCCTCATTTAGCTCAGGCATTAAAGGATGTTATTGGATTAGAAGAACTTAAAAAATCAAAAGTAGACCTTTCGGAGGCTGTAGAAAAGTATGGCGAAGACTGGCTTATTAATTAAACTCTCCATAAAACTGAGTGATGATTGGAAATCGTACCAACAAAAGGAAAATACCCCTGAGGCTCTCGCTTTCCAGAATGGCCTTAAAGACACATTAGACATGTTCAAGGAGCTGGCCGAAGCCAAAGATCCTAAAGCCATCTTGGAAGCTGAACAGATTGCCCTGATTCAAGAAAAAGAATTCGCCAACTCGGCTGAAATGGTCAACAGCATCAAGCCGGGCTTAACTCAGCTCCAAGAAGCCAGACAATCGCTGGAGCTTGTCCATGACAGTGAAACATATCAAAAAGTGACTGCTGCATTTTCCGGCAAAAGAAAGCAAGGCGGCCTGCCGATGGACGGCTTCAGGGAATTCATCAAAAGCCATCAGGCCAGACTGACCAACCGCCTCAAGTCTGACGGCTCCCACGAAGAAAAAAACATCCTCCGACAGCGCAAAACCAATCTCAAAATTGCAAACGAAACTTACATCAAACTACAGAAAAAAGCCCTCGGCATTGGGAATGCTAAGGGCAAGGGTATTGCTAGGTAGCAGGAAACTCTGAGGGGGGATTCCTGCTCCATTTGTTACATGTTAAATTTCATGAAATAGAAGTAGTGCTAACATAAAAGCACTCAATAACTTTCTTCCCCAGCTCATAACTTTCAATAGCTTCCTCTAACGTCGCATTAATGGGACATTCTGCATCGTGAACAAAAGCATGTCTCCAAATAATTAAGTTTGAATATGAACTGGTTATGCTTTTCCCTGTATTCCTCAAATACAAATCATCTTCAGTCTCCAGCAAATCACTGAATGCATCTCTATACGCATCACCAAAATTCTTTAAATAATCATTTTTAAGACTTTTTATCGCGATTCTAGCATTGATTTTTGAAAAACTCTTTTGCACATAATTAAAAAAAACTTGGTCTCGTGACCTAGCAAAAGAAAGAAGTATTTTCTTTACTGCACACTCATAGACGCTTGCCGCTAGCACCGAAACCACACCGGCATATTTAGACTTTAGCATAGGCTCAGAAGATCTCTGTAGATTACTAATATCTGCGATTAAATCATCTGCATGCGTAAACCTAGCTGAATAAGGCATAACTACCAATTATCTCAAAAAATATTTATTAACCAATGCGTAGCGTTGTGCAACAGTATTAGTATCTGTTGTTCCTTTTGTTGTCAGTGGAGCAAAAGATGGATCTGTTTTCATTTCCTTGAAGGATTTTTTTATTTCACCATCATAATCATCATAATTCAAAAGACACCACGTCATTACAGACTCAAGCACAGATCCATTCAATGGCCCTCTAACATGAAAAGGTTTTTCTCCTAAATGTTCCACTATTTCTGCTGTCACATCATAAAAACATTTTTCAAAACGAGAGACTATTTCACTTCCAGCATTACGATGCCGCTTCATTGCTTTATTTAAAAACTCTTTCATGGGCTTTTCATAATTTTCCCTGTTTTCGTAAAAGGCAAACAAACGCAACAGAAGCTCAACATCTTTCTGGTGTGCATCAGGAGTTTCTCGGCCTAAAATTTTCCTCCAATCCTCATCCTTATTCATTTCAACAAGTTTATTCGCAAGGGCACCCTCAAAAACGCAGTTACGAATTTCTTGAGAACTCAGCGGAGTACCACCAGTGTTCAATCTTTCAAAAATATGATAAGCACTCGACCCCTCATCATCTGGGTCTAACTGTTTAATGTTAATCGCACGCAGAACTGTAGAATACTGTAATTTGCGTTGTTCGTCGTCAGGAAGATCTTCAAAAGACATATTATTGTATGGATGTCCTTCAGAGAGCTTAAGACGAAAAACTCTTTTCCTTGATTTGGAATCCTCTTGTCCAAAATAGCCATTGAGAAAATAAACAATAGACATAATCCGTTGCTGCCCATCAATGACAAGATTTTCATTTTTGCGATTAATATACAAAAAAATAGGAGGAACAGGTAAGCCGCTTAAAAACGAATCAATAAGCAGTGAAGCTTGAGAAATTTTCCATACAAATTTTCTTTGAAATTTGGGTATCACCAATGCCTCGCGGTCCCACATTTCATTTATACCGGAGAGTGTTAAGTCAGAAGGATATGATGCAATATCATACTGCACGTGTTCACTTTCTTCCGA
Organism: Desulfovibrio sp. JC010; assembly: GCF_010470675.1. Taxonomy (NCBI): domain Bacteria; kingdom Pseudomonadati; phylum Thermodesulfobacteriota; class Desulfovibrionia; order Desulfovibrionales; family Desulfovibrionaceae; genus Desulfovibrio; species Desulfovibrio sp. JC010. Next base: position 100,192 of record NZ_VOIQ01000007.1, on the reverse strand, counting down.
ACCTTCAACATCTTCAAAATTTAATTCATTTTCCATAATACAGACTCCATTATTATTCCCTATATCCATAGGTGAATATAAAGAAAGAAGTCAATATAGGAATGAATTCTATTTCATAATATTTCTAGTAATATTCCTACGCCCAATCTCATTCCCAGAAACCTTAACATTCCGCCCAAACATCATCCGCGCAAATCCCTGCGCCACATGAGCAGCCGCAGGATCATTCACACTGAAGAATATCTTATCTCCATTGTCCTTGACCATGGAACCATTCTTCAATGTGTAAAGCACGTTCCCTGACGAATCAACACGCCATGTCATTTGATCCAGATTACGCTTTCTGGGATCGTCCGTGCGTTTGGCTTCTTCGGCCTGCAACTGAAGCATTTTGGAAATGGATAACAACCTGCGCTTATCCTTCCACGCCAAACTTGGATCAGATCTAAAATTGCTCTGCTTGAGCTTCAGCTCAGAAACTTTTGATGCCGGCACATCAAAAACAGGAGAAGGATTGCTTTGGATCGGCTCTTTCTTCGAGCGCAGGACCTGAAGAGCTTTTTCATCACCGCTCTCAGCCTTCCATTTCAAAAAGTCGTTCCAGCGGTTGAACGGCGTTTCCTGACGCAGTTCCGCTCGCTTTCCGGACATTTCTTTTTTGAGTGCTTCAATGGCCTCAGTCTTTCTGCCGGCAGCGAGAACAATTAGCCGGCTACGATCTTTGATTCTGAGCTTTTTGTCATTCCTGAGAGCCTTAATCTTACCGTCCCAATAGGAGCTGGCCTGCTGCCAGCGGCCATCCTGCTCTTCGCGCAGATCCTCGTATGCTTTTTTCCTCCCGGCAACGGCAGCCCGGTATTCAGCGTAAAGCTCTCCCCGATGTTTATGCAGAGGCCGGGCAACATACCGATCCTTCTCATTCACCACTATGCCCTTGGTATACTGGTAGCGGCCAAGCTGCGCCTCAAGCTTGGACTTGGTAAAATCACGATCAAGCCGACTGGCTTTGATGGCCGTCTTGGAATGACGGTCCTTGATGCTGCAACCATTCCCGCGCAGACGGACTTCGATACCGATCTCAGCCAAGGACATATGAAATTCGTGCCAGTCCTGCGCCTTTTCCAAGGCCTCCAAAATAAAGTCCTTGCGCTCCTTCACGTATGAATCAAAAGACTGCTGGCCGGAATGAGCTTCATAGGTAGCAGCCCGGTCATTGCTACGCTTCGGCTCCTGATCCTTCTGCCTGCCGTTATCGAACTGCAAGCCGAACTTCTGCTCCAGCTCACGGTGCAGCCGGTCGCGTTTGTAGAAATCCCGGTAAGGCTCGTAACGGGTCAACTTATCTGGATGAATCATGTTGTATGCGATATGCATATGGATGTTGTTAGTATTCTTGTGGACACCACAATGCCGTTGGTGCTCCTCAAAGCCCAAGGCCTTGGAGAACTCCTGCTCGATCTCTTTGAAGTCCTTCTCCGTAAGGACGGATTCATCTTCTGGCCTGAAGGACACGATAAGATGATAGGTCTTTTCCTTGCGTGTGCGCTGATTCAGATCCTGAGTATCGAGGACCTCCTGAATCGCCAACTCATAATCTTCACCCGCCCAACAACCGGCACACCAAGACATCAAGGTCTTTTCACCCTTGTGCTTGGCGTCGGCAATGTAATCGGCCAATCGCCGATAATTGTCATTCTGCGGCTTGCAAGAAATCCTGCGACTAATCATATGGTTCGGACCTTCTGAACTATTTCTTTCTGAAGCTGGTGTATCTCATCAAGCAGTCTTTCCGCATCTTTCCGCTGCGGGGTATCATCCATAATAAACATCTTGAGCAGCCCACCCAGACGGCCCTGATCTGCATTGACTTTCAACATATCCCGCCGGGCCTGCTGGTCAGTTTTGCTTTTGATCTCATGCCCAAGACACACGGCCTTGGCAAAAGCGGACAGCGAAAGACTGCACTGCTGCGCAGTCTTGCTGATCTGGGCGTATTCCTCTGCGGAAACGTAGGTTTTAATGACTTGTTTCTTGCTTGGCATTATTTCTACCGGATTCATTGTTAATGCCTTCCCAGACAAGACTGACGGCATGGGGAATATAAGATTTAGGCAGATCATCCAGTGATTCAATACACATGTCTCCACATAAATTTGCAAGCAGATCGTCACGAGTGGATTGGCCACAATAAGCCCAATAATCAAGCAGCCCGTTGACCGGAGACAATTCCTCTTTGGAGCAGATATCCTTGCCGCGCATTTTAGGAGGAACAACCTGCATGCATATCCTGAGATACGTCCATGCACTGCTCATGGCCAAGGCATCCATTTCATAAAGATCCGGAACACGGATAGCCCCTTCAATCTGCCTTTTGCCCTGCTCCCAACTGATCCCTTCCAAAAAGCACCAGTAACGCGCAACACCTTCAAATGATCGCACGGCCTCCGGAGCTGCCTTCTTATACTGAATGTTCCCCTCCACCGGCGGGACCGTCAGTTTAGCTTCCATTGCGTTGAAAGCTTCAAGAAATTTAATTTTCCACTCCATAGCCTTCTTGCCGGTAAACCCCATGGCGAGAAGGGAGAATCCGTCACGGGTCATGTTGAATGAGGGTTCTTTTCTGATTCCTCCATTTGGCTGAGCTACATCAATTGATGTGGGCGCAAAATTGCGCTCGCAATAATCGTTTGGAATTTCAAGATTACGGATAGCCTTCAGAACATCTTTGTGCTGTTTTTCAAACAACTCAGCCACTAACAAGGAAGAAACCATGGGCTGATTGTTTTCCATCACCAACTCCACAACCGTTGTCACTTCTTTGTTTTTAAAACCTTTTTTACTCATCTCATATACTCCATATAGTTTACAGTTGATACCAGCGCAAAATTCAGCAGTCCTGAATTTCGTTAGCAACATACGTTGAGCCGAAGGCGAATAAGCCAACCTCAGCCCTAAGGCTGTGCAGGACGTAAGGGAGACCACCTTGAAAAGGTGGGCCTACCTTACCTGTCCTGCCTTCGGACTCCGCAGGAGTATAAGCGATTTAGCGGAAAAATTTCAATTTATTTAATTATTACTGTTGGTTCTTGGTGAGTATTGTTTGTTCTTGATAATTCTCGCTGAATACTGTTTGCGTCTTAAAAATTCTTGTTAAATTAGAGTCCAACTCGGTATGGCAATAAGATGCAATTTGAAAGGGGCTGGAGCTGCCCTGAAAGAAAGGATTAAAGCGGTGCTGCTCCTGATTTGAATTTATACTTCAATGGTTCACAAAGAAAGAAAAAAGAGTGAGGTCAGTTATAGTTTTGTAGAATTGATGAACTGCGACAGTTGAACGATACTTATGCTACTTTCCAAACAGCTAAACGACTTGATAGCTTACCCCAAAATACAACACCAACGATCATCATTCCAACCACTAACTGTTTGATGTTAGCCTCATCAAAACCAGACAACCCTATAAAACGTAAACACTCGGGAAGCATAATCATAAAAGTAGCTGAAAGAAAAATACCAGCATAGCTCCCTCGCCCAAGAACCATTATAGCTACGATAAATACTGACTCATCGAGAGAAAAACTTGAGGGATCTATGTATGTCATATAGTGGGCATATAAGACCCCTGCCACCGAAGCAGTCATTGCACTAAATGTAAAAGCTGTAACTTTGATAAGTTGAACATTCTTCCCTAACGATAACATTAAAATCTCATCATCATTAATGCCTTTTAGGTTCAATGCCCAAGACGAGCGTGAGATTACAATCATAATTGTACTAAAAAACAAATAACACAGAAAAATTAATATCGGTTGGGGGATGAATTGTTCAACAGTAGAAAAATTACTTATACCTGAGATGCCGATCGGACCATTAGTTAATGCAGTGCAGTTATTAAACAAAGAGAAAAGAACGATTTGAATGCCAAGAGTCATCAAAATGAAATAGTCTTCATAAGACCTTAAACTAATTCTAGCAATAACGAACGAAATGCAGCCAGTAAGTATGGATGGCAGTAAAATGTTAACAAAAAAAGAATCAGTATAATGTATAGTTATTAAGGCAGAGCTATAGGCACCTATACCAAAAAAACTTGCATGTGCAATTGAGATCAACCCAGTAAATCCAGAAAAAAAATTCAAACTCTGCCCGAGCAATGCATATATAGAAATCATAACAAACAAATGCTCAATATATGCCATCATATTTCTACCTTTTTTAAAGTCACCCCAAAAACACCTTTAGGCTTGGCTATCAAAAAACAAACGAGTAAAAAAAACGTAGCAGTATCAATCCATTTTGTATCAAAATAAAATCCAACCAAATTATGTAATAATGAGACTAAAACAGCCCCACAAAGCACCCCTCCAGCACTATAGCCTCCTCCAACGATCATAGCCACCACGCTATATAATAGCGAGGAGAATCCCATCGTTGGTCTCATACCTGAATCAAAACCGACTAAAATCCCAACAAGACCTGCAAGCCCTGAACCGAAGGCATATGCCGTGACAATAACTTTTTCACGAGGTAAACCGTATATATAACTCAAAATACTATCATCAGCTACAGCACGAAAATATAACCCATAAGGACTATATGACATAAATATCTTCAAAAGAAGCAACACAAAAAAAGCAATACAAACAGATATAACTTGAACCGAAGAAATATATCCTCCAAGAACTTCAATACCAACAACAGTAGTCGTTTCATCTAAATGAGTCGTGCCACTTCCATAAAATATTGCCACACAAGCGACAATTGCAATATACAGACCTAATGAGCACACTAATAAACTTAAATTATTGTCATAACTGAGTAGAGGCTTATAGAAAAAAGAATAAAAAGAAGATCCGATCAGTGCAACAGCTAACAAAGACAGAAGTAAGCTCATAAAAAGCGGTAGGCCTAGCCCTAAATATAATGAGGAAAGAAAATATCCTCCTAAAACAAAAGAGGCACCATGAGCATAGTGCAAAATATTAGACGGACGGTAGACAATCCAGAAAGATATTGCACCAAGATACACAATTGAAAATGTATATAATAAATTAAGATAAAATTGCATTATTGTTAATATATCTAGAAAGATGAAACCATTGAAGACAATTCTCTAAAATCAGAAATTTCATTAACACTAAATTTATCTCTATCTAAACTATCGAGAGCTTTAGCACAGTACTCCTTAACAAGATCCTTAACTCTATCCACAGCGGAATATTTTGAAATGAGGCCTAACATATAGTCAAGGTCTTCCTTGCTAACTTCTTCAGGAGAATTATAAATTGCACACAGACCATTTAGTTCCGAATCGCTTAGTGAGTTTTTTAATATAGCCAAAATAGCCTTTTTCTTTTTACGAATTAAATCTCCATATTTAGGTTTTCCTATCCTTGCGGTGTCACCAACAAAGTCAATAACATCATCCCGCAACTGATAAGCCATACCGATATTGTAACCAAAATCTGAAAAACCACTAATAGTATCGTGATCTTTATCCGACAATATTCCACCCAGAACAAGCGGCATCTGAATAAAAGAAGCAGTAGAGAACTCCACAACCTTCAAGCATTCATCAAGAGTCGGACTATCATAAGACAACACTCTTTTCTCAAGCTCAATATCCAACAACTGGCCTAAACAGATAGCCCTGTACGTTTCTTCAAAAATAGCGTTAGCTTTTTTTAAATTATGTGGTGAGAACTCATATACAAGGTCATTAAATTTCAAACTAGCGGTTGACTTTAATATCTCAGAAAACAAAACAGTCGTTTCTGAACCATAAGCCGAAAAAAAAGACTCAACCCCATTTCTCATAGACGACTTATCCAAAAAATCATCCATTGTAAGGGCTGAAGTCTTAAGTAATTCAATTGTTTTCGCTACCTCAAGATGAAAGTTATCATCTTCATCTTTCACTGCCATCCCATAAAGCAAAGTCAACATATGGACGGTTTCATTCTCAAAATTGAGCAATTTCTCCGCATGTTTTAATATATTATGTGGTATAATCATCGCACAAATGCTTCTTTAAGTCACCTGCATCTGAAAGCATCCCTACAAGTTCATCACCAGAAAAACTTAACTTACGATATTTATGTTTTTTTACTAAAGCCCCCATGCTATCCTTCTTGTCTTTTGATTTATCTGACAACGCATTACTTGGTTTATCTTTTAAAAACATCTGTCCCATTATTTCCACCTTAATTTATAAATTTACCATGAAGGTTTGGTGTTCTTTTACTTAACAAGTCACGTATATCTTTTGCTACATCTACAGCATCACTGTTAAACACTACTTTCTCCTCGCCATTGCGGCTGAGATAGTATTTTTCATCAAGTAATATTCCATCTGATAACTTTAAAGGTTCACTCATCATTTTCTTATTTAAAAAATACACATCCCGGAGTTTCCATTCTTTCTTAAGGTACTCAACAAAAGGAGCAAGTTTGGCAAGCTCATCGTCAAGAACACTGCAATCCCATGAATGAAGAAAAATTCTATCGCAACTATTCTGCTCAACACACTCGTACATTCCTGTATAATTATTAAACACGCAGGCATGACGCAATTCATGGGTAACTATACCCTGTTCATCAACGTTAAAACGGACAGGTCTAGAAGGTCCAAACGAAACATCATCTGCTACACCTTCGATAGGACTGTCAGCCTTTTCGATTGGGAGTATGTCTAGATCCCAAATGCCAAGAACATTTTTGGGTTTCTGGATTACTACAACTCCAAGCATGCTATAATACATATCGGTGCTAATAGCCGCGCCACTATCAATATTTTTCAATGAAACGTTTAAAGGCTCATTTAAAACCATTCCCTGACTACTACCGTTGTAAGTAGTCTCAAATATCTTTTGATGTATGAAATCAAAAGACTTAATTAAATACCTATTATTACTAGACATTAGCTGACTTGAGAAACTTTGAGCAGACTTGCGATGCTTTGTCTTCATTCTAAAATGATAAAAGCTTACGCATAAGGTTGAACACAACGACAATAAATTATGGATAACTGACATCACAAATACCGTCAGGATAACATCAGAATAAAACCCATTCCAGCTATCATGAGATATATTGATTTGAACATAATCCATTAATTTAACTTTATGGAGTATATATGTTACAAAAATAGAGAAAAAAACAGAGAAGACCAATTTAAACATTCTATTCTCTAAAGCTGACGCAATTTTTGCAAAAACACTTACTGTAGAGTGAAACAAAATATTTTGTGGACTCATCTTAAAACCTAGTCAACTTTTTTGATTTCTATAGGCTTATTAACATCACCATTTTCATCAAATTCTATCAGTCCTGAAGACATGTAGCTTTCGCTCATCTTGTCGAAATATTTTTTAACGTCCACGCCTGCTCCATTAGCTGTACCTAAAAAGGAAGATCCAATAAGTATTATACTATCGTATCCAACATCGGCAAGTGGCGTCACATCATGACCGTACCTCTTCTTATAAGAGGAAAGAAAATTAGCAACAAAGGGATTACTAGAGTCAGCTTGACTGGGGAATGGATAGTAAAGACTAAATCCATATTCTTTAACTTTTGCAAGCAAAGCCTTATCTGCAATAGCAACAGTTCCAATCCATTTAGTATTAATATTTAAAATTTTAGCTTGCTTGAATATCCCTGCAGCTTCTTCTGGATACGCGACTAAATAGATTGCTGAAGGACTTTTCTTCGCAACCTTACTGAGTATTAACCTAAAATCATTTTCGCCCTGGTCAAAAGCTTCTGACGCAATAACTGAACCACCATTTTCCCGAAATTTTTGCTCAAAAACGCTCTTCAAACCTTTTCCGTAAGCATTATTGACGTAAAGAATAGCTACATCTTTAAGGCCTAATTTGTCGTGCGCATAATCAGCTACCACCTTCCCTTCTAAGGAGTCAGAATTCCAAATCCTATATATAAAGGTACCCGCATTTGAAATTTCGGGAGCTGTCGCCCCCGTAGCAAGCAAAACAACCTTATTTTTTTCACAGATCGGAGCAACTGCTAAAGTCACAGAGCTAACACTATCATCAATTATAGCAACTACGTTATCACTGGAAATTAATTTTTTAGCTGCCGAGACCCCATACCGAGCCATAGCTTTGCTGTCTTCAAAAATTACACTTATTTTTTTATTTTCTTTTGCCAACTGCCCATTTATCTTATCCAATCCCAATAAAATACCTTTTTTGGTATACTCTCCATAAATTGCAGCATCTCCACTAAGCGGAAGGATAGCTCCAACTTTAATTTCTTCAATATGCGTTTTCTTATTTTGAGCAACAGCAAACAAGGCAGTGGCAACAACAGCAATCAGAACAACACCAATAGTAATTTTTTTCATGCTTCCTCCCTTAACTTTAATATCAATCCTAATATATCTGTTTTAAACATTTTTCAATGTTAAATTCATTAGTTATCAATTCAACTTTGCCAAGTTTAATCCCAATTAACCAGTCTGCTATCTGACAAACCTCACGCAACCGATGCTCTACCAGCAAAAAAGTCACGTTATCAGTACTATTTAGAAGCTTAATCTGCCCCAACAACTGACGAAAATTTTTAACATCAAGTCCAGCTGAGGGTTCGTCAAATAGTACTAGCCGGGGGGAGTGCAGAAAACCCATTGCCAAAGCCAACAACTGCTTCTCTCCACCACTCAAATTGCCTGCTACAAGCTTCGCCTTCTTATTCAAAACATTATTCGTCTCTAAAACTTGATCAATGCTGCGACTCTGCCCCCCCTTAGTCCGTAAACTTGCTAGCTGCAAATTCTCTAAAACAGTTAAGCTTTCGTAAACATTATTCTTCTGAGGTATATACACTACACCTTTTCTAATCAAATCCTCGGGAGTGTTTCCATCAAGCACACCTCCAGAAAATTTTACTACACCTTCATGCCATACACTACCCAAACCAAAGATCGCTTTAAGAATCGTTGATTTTCCAGCTCCATTTGCACCAGCAAGAACCACAATATCCCCAGAAGAAATATCAAACGAAATATTAGTAAGAACTTTTCGATTAGCATATCCAGCCGCAACGTCGATAAGCTCTAAAATAGGCTCCATCACAAATAGGCCTCCTGAACGGCTGATTTTGACATAACTTCCGAATACCCCCCCTCAATTAACACTTTTCCAGAATTGATAAAAACCACTCTATCACTTACTTCTTTCACAAAATTTGTATCATGTTCAATAAACAAAATAAGCCCACTATAACTTAAAAGCAATTCAGCTATTCTTTCCCTAAACTTAGGTTCAACCCCCGCGACAGGTTCGTCAAGTAAAAGCACTTTTGGTTCATTCACAAGAGCTAGTGCTAAAGTTAATAATTTTTGTTGTCCAAACGAAATCTCTCCAGCAAGGCTATCTTTAATACTTGTTATTCCTACATGTTTCATAACAGAATTAACTTTCTCCATAGCGATGCTATCTATTTTGGGAAATATTGATTTTATAAAGGATTCATCATTTTTATTATTAGCCGCAAGGTAAATATTTTTTTCAACACTTAAAGAGTGAAAAACACGCAAATCTTGAAAGGTTCTAGCTACTCCCATATCGATAATTTTTTCAGGGCTAACATAGCTAGTGTTACGACCATCAACTTCAATGCTTCCTTTATCTGGATGAATAAACCCACTTATAATATTTAGCAAAGTCGTTTTTCCACTTCCATTAGCCCCCATAACAGCGACTTTACCATGACTAAAAGAACACGAAAGACCACGCAAAACATCATTACCATCAAATGACTTGCTAATATTCCGAATTACTAACATAAAACCCCACTCACTTTGACAACAAACACAAAGCAGCTAATCAATATCCATCAATTATAATTCTCTTTAAAATAAATCAGCCCCATTAAAACATCCCCCCAACCCCATTAACCCAAACCTCGCCACCAACACCGTCATTGGTGAAAACATCAATCCCGCCGTATCCACATTCTTCAAGCACCTTTCGCAATCCTTGCTCGCTCATATCCAGAAAACGGCGGCCACGATTGTCTGTGCGCAAACCTTTGCCCAGCTTGAATGAACAGAAGAAGACTCCTTCATCTTTTAGATAGGTCCGTAGCTGCTTCAGCATTCCGGGCAATTCTTCCGCCATAAGATGCAGCAGGCTTGCGCAGGCCCATATGCCATCAAATGACTTGGGTGCGAAATCCATTTCATCAAAGAGCATGACCTTTGCCTTAATTGGCAGGATCGTATTTGCTTGCTCTACGATCTCTGGAGATCCGTCGAAAGCGGTTACTTTGTAGCCTTGCTTGATAAAATGGAGAGAATCACGACCGGAGCCACATCCGACATCAAGGATGTGCGCTCCAGCAGGTAGATGCGGGAGAAATTTGTCGTAAAGGTGGGAGACGTCCAACGCCATGGTTTGTTCAGCGTATTGTTCAGCGTTGGCGTTGTAGAATTCTAGGGGGTGTAGGTCCATCGTGGTAACCCCCTGAATTTTGCGGTTAGTTCAGCCTGCTTGCTGACTACTGAGAATGTCTTATGCTCCCAGTTCGGCTTGAGTGGATCGATCTGCAAGGTGGCTTCAAGCTCTGAACAGAATTGCTCATCAGCCACGCTGCGAGTCTGGTTCCAAAAATCAAACAGCCTTGGCTTGGATTCCTCCAAGGTGTCCAGCGTGATGATCTTGTTCGACTTCTTGTTATTTACCGTTGGCAGACTTGGAACGAGGTTCCACAAGTCGTTATTGAAAAAGATCGCATACGGCAGCAGATGATCCATGTCGTATTTCTTGGGTAATGGGCTTCCAGAATAAATACAGAAAACCTTCTCGCCATGCCGCAGGATCTCTTTTATCAGGTTCCGAGCCTCGTTCTGGTTGCGCTCTTCAAAAGCGTCCACGAATAAATACGGAAGGATCTCCGCTAAGTTTCTATTCTGCTTTTTCTGGAGCCGCACACACTCATTGCCCCACTGAACTGCAATCGCATCAGACATCATGCTGCCGAACATCTGCATTTCAAACAGCAGCCCGGTCTTAAACCGCACGCACTTCATGCAGCCAGCAAAATCAGACAGAGACCGCTTTGTTCGTGTGAGTCGTCCTGAGTTAAATCGATCAGATGTCTCAAAAGTATTCTTGGCTCCGGAATGCTCTACAGGACCGTCTTTGATAGTAGTCACCACGCTGCGCATAAGTCGGCGCACGACATCGTAAATAGGACTATCCGGCTTGTAACCGGCAATGAAATCCTGCTGAAACTGCGCCAGCGGATTTACTTTATTAATCTTGGAGTAAATTTCTTGCAGCTCAAGCAGCTCGTCCTCAAAACTCATCTTCGGGCTTGATATCTGCCGGATAGAAGCTTCCACCAGCGGCCAGTAATATACCACCCATTTGAAGGCTATCAGGCCATATGGCACATAGGCATAATCCTGCTCGGCTTCAGTGTCATAATGGATTCGTTCATTCTCCAGCCCGGATGTGATGTCCACGAGAGCCTTTAGGAGAGCAATTTTATAGGTTGCGACCTTTGAGTCATCGTAGAGAATGCCACCTATGGTTTCTATTCCCTGATTTCGGGATGGGGAGAAATGGAAGACTGCCCCATTCTCGGTTTGGTTCACCAAGTAGAAGCCATAAGCGCGCAGCATTATGCGGCTTTGGGCGTCAGTATCTGTGAACTCTATGAAGGATCCTTCCTTTAGAGTGCTGGCGTAGTGGGCGGCTGTTGTTATGCCGTTTTGGAATTTTACTTTTGGGATGGACATGTATCTTTCGTCTGCATAAGAGCTTGTCGTAAGGGCTGAAAAACCACAGAGCAATGACATACCACTCTTCAAAAACAACCTTCGGCTATATTCGTTCATATTGAAATGAACTCCGCACTAGTTTACATTTACATAATCAATGCTGTCCATCAAACAATCCAAATTGCACTTCTTTGCAATTCGTAACCTTAAACTACATTGAGTATGCTTGATATCACACTTTTTATTTCTTAAATATATTTTTAAAAGAGGAAAAAGGTAATCCTTAGCTGAAGCATATTTGATAAGCATAACGTTTTCATCGCTGACAATAGAGGATATCTCTTCTTTAACTATACTATAAGAATCTTCACCAGCCTTATTTATAGTTCTTTGCTTTATAAAATCTATTCTTTCAGTTGTTTTAAATTGGTCGACAATACCAGATGAATCTGATTTCAATTCGTTAACACCAAGACTAATTGTCTTCTCTTCTGGAGTTAAAACTATGGACACAGCATATTCGACAAACAAATCGACCATAAGCTCTTTATTCGCGCTAATCCAATTACCAAAGTCAAATTGGTTCCGTAGATCTTCTAAAGTCTGTTCAGGATCTTCCTCATCAAGTATTTCAAGTATTGCCTGTTCATCTAGCAAAAAATTTTCAATACAATATCGAGGAAGCTGATATAAACCTTCCCACGGCACATCCCAGTTGCCATGCAACAAATTTAAATCTCCGTCCACAACATACAAGCGAGGACGAGGCTTTATACGCTTTTGATCACTTTGACATCGATTTAAAACTGCCGACCTTTGCCCTAATGGATAAACATTCTCAACCTTATATACACCGTCAAAAACTCTTTTAAACAAAGTTAAATACAATTTCTTAAAACCAACAGCAGTATCCTCAACAAATATATCTATTTCATTATCATTTTCAAAAAAAATAGACTTCGTAGCTTTAGCAATTGAATTTCTTTCAAAGATCATCACGACTAACCATCCACTGCAACAAACTTATCAGTATTTTCACCTACAATTTCAGGGGAATGGGTAGCCATTATAAATTGAGCCCCTTGATTTACTTCCACAATTTTCTCAGAAAATCTCTCTTGCCATTTCATATGAAGTGACAATTCAGGTTCATCAATTAAGAACAATCCTTTTCGATACGAAGGCTTACGTACAGTTTTAATAATTGCGTGAGCAAAAATAACTAGAAGTTGTCTTTCTCCTGAGGACAACCCCTCAATAGGAACTTCATCGCCATAGCTATTTACAATACCTAAACGACCAATAGTATTTATTGAGACCAATTTGTTTGAATCTTGGAAGAACTCATTTATAGTTTCAAGAAATAAATTAATTGGTTCAAAGAGCTTATCGACTGTGGACTTATGTTCATCAATAATATCTATAAGAGACAAAAACCGATCAATCTGCGCTTTATTCATTAACAATTCAAGACTAAAAGCAGTTTCTTCGACTCCATGAATCGAATCATAAAGTACCTTAAGTTTTTTAAAAAAATGCTCAACTTCATTGCGAAGACTGGCAGTCTTTGACCCTAATGAGTGAACTGCTTCTGTAATTTCAACCTCACGGTTCAACACTGACGCGATTTCATCTTCGACATTACCACCTTTAAAACGGCTATAAGAAACGTCTGAATATTGAAATGCTGATTTTAAAATATTATCTCTCAACTTAACATTTTTCTTATCTTCATAAACTTTTAAAACTCTGTAACTATCTTGAATTATAAAAATGGCATCAGTTATATTCGCAAAACTATCTGATTCGAATTTAGCTTGTCGTTTACTACTATTGTAATGATACCTCTCCATGGCGGCTGCTTCATAATCAAGATCTAAATCCCGCCCTAAATAAGTTCTATTCAAACTTAAAAAAGTAACATTTGGAATTTTCTTTCTAATTTCAAAAACATCTACTCTATCCTCAGCACTTAACAGATCATCAAAATCATATTCATAGCGATACTTCCTGCTATTTTTACTTGTAATTGTAGGCACTTTAAAATTTACAACATCATCTCCCATACCAATTTCTATCTTCTCTGTAGATTTGAAACAATAAAGCTTCATCTCTTTACTTGTCTCAATACAAAGTTCAATTCGAGAAAATGGGATTCTTAATAGACCGCCAATATCAAGAGATAATAGTGAATGAATAAGCTTCAAAACAGTTGTTTTTCCACTCCCATTAGCACCAATCAAGTAAGTTAGATCTCGATTAAACTTCACATCAAAATCCAAGACTCCATATACTTTTGAAGCACGAAACGACTTAATAAACATTACAAATCTCCTAAATAATGTGCGCCTGTAATTATCAAATCATACTACAAAACGGCCAATTCAATTCCCATAAAAACAATTCCTTGATAGCAGAAAACACCCTTAGGACAAAGTAGTTACCACTGCCTAAGCCCCACCATAGAGCACCTTTTTAGATAGGACACTTGAGCCACGACTTGAGAATTATCGCAGTGTCGACTACGAATGACAACACATGCACAACATATCCTCCTAAAAATTACAGACACCGTCCTTAACAGAACTTTATACTAATTAGTTCCCACCCATATTCCAAAAACATAGCACATAACTCTTCACATCATATGAACAAACTCATCATCAGCATCATGAACTACGACAACCGGATCATCCAAAAGCTCATCGGCCCGGCAAAAATAGCTTCCCGTCAGCTTATCTGACTTCGGATCTCCATCGTGAAACATCCCTTCAAGCAGAGTTTTTTTAAAGCCCTGCTTATAGCTTTCCATGTTCTCATGCTTATCGCTAAGACCTTTCGTCTTTCGCCATCCCCAAATATCAATCATCATTCTACCTGTGACACCTAAATGTTTCTGGAGCATAAAAAGCAGGATACTGTCCACTTCCTTGCATCCCGGCCAAAAACTTTGCCGCAACAACCGGATCAATCTTTTCTGAAAATTCGGGATTCCTGCCGTTCACGAATTCATCAAAGACTTCCTGAAAAGTATCTGCCGTGCACATAACCATACGATCCTCGGCAACTCTGGAGAGCTTGAAGGTTCCATTGGTAAAAACGATTACTGAAAAAACAGGGAGTGATTCATCAATTATAACAGGCAGAGCATCGGAAAGGATTTCTCTAGACCTTTCAGCCTGAACAACCGGCGACCTGAGGACATTGGTCTGGCCTTTCCATTCCTTCTGCCATTTCTCTGGTCGGTAGCAGGTGCAATCGTCTGCCGGACAATAGCAGCCTGAAAAATTCTTAACCTCAACGTGAACGAGGCCGTATTTACAGAGGGCGAGAATATCCAGTTCGCACTTTTCGCCGTTGTGAGCCAAACCGATGTTGCTGTATACAGCAGATTTCCCTACCAGCTCACAGTGTCCGAGAACGACTAGCTCACCCTCTTCTCCATAATGATTGATTCGGTCCTGCCCGGTCAGATTTTTGTAGCAGAGATTATTAAACCTGCGCATCCGCTCGATATATTCCTCAGAGCGCAACAAAGTCGCGGAATTTGGATTTTCATTGAAAACCTCCTCTTTTTCCGCAACCTTCTTCGTAACCTGAGAATCATTTTTCTTGGGCTTTAGAAAACGGTAAGCAACAACTAGAATGACTAGCAGCAATAGAATTGAAAAATCCGGCAACACTCCACCCCTCAAATATTCAAAAACTCAAACCAAGAACTCAATTCTTAAAATCACACAGCTCTTAGCTAAAAAAAATTGACCCACATACCTTTAATAAATGTGGGCCAATCAGAATTGCGCTCTATCCAGTTGCGGCTCGATCGTCGCCGTCTATGGGTTGCATATTTTTTTCAGCGAGTATCTCGCCCTCAATGACGGCTTTCATAGCCTCCAGTTTGGCGAGTTGAGCTGCCTTATCCATGGATTTTTCAACGTCCATCAGTTTTTTGGTAATATTCGGCAATCTTAAGTTAGATACAGTTTCGACACCCCGAAACATATCCCCTACACCGAGCATCAGCCAGTTTGCATCTATATTATATTTGACAATCCAGTTCGCAATTGTCTCCTGCTTCGGTTGACGATCGCTACCAAAATAGCCTGACAATGTAGCTTTTGAGATTCCCCCGGCTTTCGCAAAGTCTTGATCCTCTATGCGAAGACGATGGATAACCTCTTGTAATCGCTCTTTAAAACCTTCCACAGACATTTATTTTGAAAACTTCCTTCAAAAACTGTTGACTCAGTTTTCATTTTTACCTTATACATTCATTAAACCAAACACATTAAATCAAAATAACCATCAACTGATTGAGGTTCCGTTAATGATTAACCAAACTAAAGACTCAGCGCAAGCTTTTACTACTGAATCTATCCCCGATCACTTCCTGCGCCGGGCGTGGATGGAGAAAAACGGCCTCACTAACGTTGCTCTTGCAAAACGGTTTGACCTCACTGCCGCCAGAGTTTCGATAATCATGCGCAGCGGCGAATGCCCACAGAAGTACATCGACATTTTACGGGACGAATACGAGATGCCGGAAGAGATTCTCCCGGTTCGTAGCGCAGAAAAGCCCGGTCCCAAACGCAAGATTGATTAAGGCCGGAATTCAGTCAGCCGAAAATTACGTCTATTCACGTTCATGGTCACGTTAAGCGCGGTGTAAATTTCAGGAGAGATTTCATGAAGTTGACAGAAACAGTTCGCAAAATGGTTATTGATTCAGACATCGGAACAAGGGCAGTTGCTGCCAAGGTAAAGAAGAAACACCACGTCCTTCTCAACGAACTGAATTTTGAGAACACCAGCCACAAGCTTGGTGCTGAACTTCTTGTCCCTTTGATGAAAGCCTGCGGCTCCGACTCCCCCATGCATCTGCTGGCAGCAGAAATGGGCGGTCTTTTTATAATGATACCTGACGAGAACTGCCCCAACTCCACACTGGTCAAGGCAGTAAAAGAGTTTGGAGATCTTATATCGGTTTATGGCGAAGCGATAGAGGATGGTGAGTTGGACGATGAGGATAAAAGACTAATCCGCAAGGAAGGCCAAGAAGCCATGACAGCCATTCAGGAACTTCTCTGCGGACTGGATAACAACGGCAAAAGCCATTCTCAGGTTTAATTTTCTGGAGTGATGCCATGACAAAAGACGAACTCAAAGAACACATGCTCAAAACACTCCCCCCTGTTCTCAGCAGGCAGGGAGTTGAAAAGCATACCGGCGGTTTAATCAAGGCTAAAACCATGCGCATGCTCGATTGCCAAGGCGCAGGCCCCCTTGAGGGCCGCTTCAAGCGCGGCCGCAAGGTCTTTTACTCAAGGGAACACTTTGTGAACTGGTTCATCGAAGAATCGGAGCCGCTGGTTTAGAGCAGCATCTGCGCGGCATTACGGCACTGCTCATCATGAGTGTGAGTGTAGCGCATCGTAGTCTGGATAGTGGCATGACCCATCATTTTTTTAACAACAGGAAGCGGAACACCCTTGGCAACAAGACGGGAAGCAAAAGTATGACGGAAACAATGAGCACAAAAACGCAAGCGTCTGTCGGTGACGCCCTTATTCCATCCCAGATGCTTCATCATGGTTTTAAAGTTCTGTCCGATCTCCCTGCGCATCTCTCCAGAAGGTCCGGGAAAGAGCAAGGCTTCCACACTTTTCAGCTTCAGGATTCTGGCTGCCAGCATCGGCCTTATCTTTTCAGTGATGTAAGCAACCCTGCTGATTCCGGACTTGGGTCCGTCATCAGCTCCGGCTTCACCCTTAATAATGATCCTGTTCTCCACCAGATCAATGTCTTGTCTGGTGAGCGCGAAAATTTCCCCCATCCGCATGCCGGTGTAAAGACTGAGCAGGCAGATATCATGGCAGTCGGAGTATCCCCTTTTCACCGCCAGCTTGAAGAAAGCGATTTCCTCGTCAGCGGAACAGTAACGAAGCCTGCGGTTATTGAGCTTTGGGAATTTAACTCCTTTAACCGGGTTGCCGTTCTTGAGCCATCCGCGTTGGATGGAGTAATTGCAAATCTGGCGGGTAAGAGCGAGACATTGCGAGACCGTAGCCTTGGCAAGTCCCTTTCCGGCGACCGTGACCTTGAGTTCTTCCATATGCTCGAAGCAAAGGTCATCAAGCATGATATTTCCAAGGACCGGCTCAAGGTGCAGCCTGAAGCGCGTGCGGTCATGCTTCCAGCTTTTCTTATTGTTTCTGGCGTACTCTTCGATGTAAATTTCACCGGCTTCGGAAAAACTCTTGCGGGCCTGTCTTGCCATGGCTCTGGCGAGTTCTTCGTTCTGCTTGATGGTCCTGAAATCCTCAAGGGATTGCGGGCCGACTCCAACCTTGATGTTGGCGGTGATTTCGGACCTAATTTTATGAGCCTTGGCCGGAGACCATCCCTGCGATGCCCAGCCGAGTCCCTCTTCCTTGAGCTTGCCTTTGACCTTGTAGCGGATCACATAATACTTGTCGGGCTGGACTCCGTGTCTGCGTGTCTTGTGACTGCGGAATCTGACTCCGGTATACTTGGTTGCTTCGAATCTGCCTGTTGCCATATCTGTCCCACTCCTGTCCCACTTTTTTCAAATACACTAATAGACTTTACCGGCGGTAAGGACAGAGTAATATCCAATGAATCCCTTGGATTCAAAGCGTCTAGGGACGTTAAATCACACATGGCTGATTCTTTTTCTACGGGCTTAAAATCCCTCGAGCTTACGCTTGTGCGGGTTCAAGTCCCGCTCTGGGTACCACAAGAAAATCAAGGGTTTACATGCAAATTTTATTTTGTATGTGGACCCTTTTTTTGTGTTGGCGAAAGAAAGCAAACATGGCAGCCCGGACACATATATATCCAACCAACTTAACATGTTGGAACATTTCTTGAAAAACACTGCCTTGGTAAAAATTATGAAGGCAATTCTGTATATCATAGCAACCATAGGAATACTTAGTGCTGCCGCAGGGATAGCACTCTATAGTGGTGGGCAAAAGACAGAAGACAAGGCTTCATCAGCACTCCCGGCACAGGAGCAGTCCGCACCAAGCGCGATGCATCGCGCCCCGATCACAACTCCTTCCCCCAATGCCGAAAAAATGACACAAAAACTAAAAGATGAGGAACCATCCCCTGAAAAGGTACAAAACGAGACCGTTCAGATTCAACCTGTAGAAAATAAAATCTCTGCTCCCCAAGAATCAAATAAACCAAAACCAAAGCGCAAAAAGAAATCACGAGATCCATACGGAAATCTTTCACCACCATTCGGGGTGCACGTTGCCTCTTATGCCTCCAAGGCAGGTGGAAAGGAGCATATGTTTCAGCTCCGTTTTCGCGGACTGGTAGACAGGCCTGCCTCCAAGGATATCTACCTGCCTATCAAGAATCCCAATGGTAATGGGGACTTGCTGCGCATTGCCATCGGCCCCTTCGCAACAATAAGAGAAGCTTTAAAGGCTGCGCGCCCCCTATGGAAAGCCGGGGAATTTGCGGAGATCATTTCACTGCCGAAAACAATAAAAAGAGCTGGAAAAACAACCACTTCTCCAGCTCCGACAATAGTACAAACCCCAAAAGCCGTACCGCAACAATCAGCCCCGGCTATTATCGGCAGGTCAACAGTCAATACCATAGAGGAAAAAACAGATCCCCTTGATCAGGTTATCGATTCATCTTCTGCAACCGATTCAGGTGATATTTACGACGGCGACTACATTATGAACGTGATCCTGCGCGGCCGGATCATATATCAGGGGATGCTCTGTCAGGCCAAAAACAACCGGCTTTATATCCCCCTCAGCGAGCTTTGTTCGGCAGTTCAGTTCCCCATTGAAATTACTTCCGGCGGGGCAAAAGGCTGGTTTATTCGGGAGAGTCAGAAATTCAATTTTGATGCTGAAACAAAAACAGTAGTTGCCGCGCAGAAAAAATACCAGTTGGGTCCTGAAGATTATATGGATTTTGAGGATGAGCCGTATTTCTCGCTGCCGATGATTAATAAACTTTTTGATCTGAACGCAACTGCGAATTACCTGACTCTTGAATTAACACTGACTCCGCCCTACATGATGCCTCACGAAACAGCGGAAAACCGCAAGCATTCACGTTTCCTGCAGTCCAAAAACGAACTGCGCTACCCGCTCAGGGATCTGGATTATGCCATGGCTGCGCCGCCGCGCATGCAGATCAGACCGCAGGCGAGCTACAGCAAAAATAAGGACACCGAAACCACGGAACTGGACACCTCGGTACTCTACCAGGGCGATATTCTTTTCATGACTACCTCATTTTTCGGTAACGCCCGCATAACAAAGCAGACCGGCTCTTCCTCGAAAATCAAGCTTAATAATCTTTCGATTACCGGGGAACGCATGTTTACGGACAACCCCTTACTCAGCAAAGTCACCATCGGTGACATTACCCCTGTGCCCACAGCTTTAGGCTCAGGCAGCGGAATTGAAATGGGGGTAGTCCTCAGTAATGAAGACCTGTTCAGCTCCTCGACCTACGATACACGCACATTCTCCGGAAAAACCATCCCCGGATGGGATGTAGAGCTCTACAACAACGGAATCCTTGTCGGCTTTCAAACAGTGGGCGAAAACGGCCAGTATCTTTTCCCAGACATTTCCCTGCACTACGGCAACAACCATCTCAAGCTTATAATCTACGGAACAGAAGGACAGGAGGAAGTACGCGAAGAAGACATCCTCGTTGAGGGCGGAGCCGTTCCGCCGGGAGAAGTCACCTATGATCTATCTGTTTCTCAACAGGGAACCGGTGTCTTTGATGACGAAATAACCGCTGCCAACCCGGACTGGTACCCTGAAGACAACAACAAAGTGCGCGTCAATGCCCGCACCGCCATAGGTTTGCCGGGAGAAATGCTGCTTAAGGGAAACATAGGCCGGGATGTCAGAAACGGAAAAGATAGAGTCTCCGGCTCAGTGGGGCTTAGTGGCAGCATCAAGTCGGTTCTGACAGAAGTTGACTATACCTCCCACAATACCGGGGTGGACATAATATCCGGAAATGCCAAGGGAATCCTTCCCACAGGCCAGAATTACAACATTTCCGCAAAACATCAGATTTCCGACAGATACGATGTCAATCCCCTCAAAAACAGCATTGATATGTCCATAAGCGACTCAGTGAAACTGTCCCCTGAAAGCCGGGGCTCATACTCACTGTCTGCTTCACGCTCAGAACTTTCAACCCAGACCTACGACTCTTTAAGTGCCGGTCTTGGCTTCAACAACCCGGACATAAACATTCACAACAACCTTTCGGCGATCTACTACGAAGACGGAACAAACCCCACGACCATTGACGGTTCGGCTTCCGTGTACAAAAAGATCGACAAAATAACCACACGCGGAACCGCGTCCTACACGCTGAGTCCGGGTGATAAAATGGGCCTCAACACTGTTTCCGCCACTGCAAGTACGCCAGTGTCTGAAAAAATATCTACTTCTGTCACCGCCTCCAAACAGCTTATCGATAAAAAGACACTGAGCCTTTCAAACCAATGGAACTATGCATGGGAACCGGGAACAGTATTTGCGAAATTTACCGGCACGGACCAATCCACCATGTCGGCAGAAGTGGGAATCTCCATAAATCTTGGGTTTACTCCCGGCAGCGTACTTCCCAAAATAGGATCAGGCCATTCCTTCAGCGGCGCATCCTGTTTCGTTTATCTGGATAAAAACTACTCCAACACCTTTGATGCGGGTGATGAACCCATTGAGGGAGCCAAAGTTGAAAGTCTTCATAACTTTGAAGGAGCACTTTCCAATGAGAACGGCAACGCGCTTTTGTATCGCCTGACTCCCATGCAGCCCACAGACATTGAGGTTATTTCCGCCAGTCTCCCTGACCCGCAAATGGTTTGCAAGACAGGCCATGCCATTACGCCGAGACAGGGGAAATTTTATGAGCTGGAATTTCCGGTCCATATGACCGGGGAAATTGAAGGACAGATTCTCCATATCAAGGGAAATGTCGCCTCGCCCTCACGCAATGTTCCGCTGGAACTGCTTAACGCTGAAAATGCGGTCATTGACAGCGTTTATTGCGAATCCGACGGCTATTTCTATTTCAGTGAACTTGACCCCGGAACATACAGCGTACGCGTTGCCCCGGATTACCTGAAATCCAGACTCAAAACCGCCACCGTATCAGAAGACATTCAGATTGATCCCGCCAAATCCGCTGTTGTTGACACTCTGCTTTTTTACGGAAAGAAAGAAGTGGTGGAAGCCACCGCAGACGCGCACCGCAGAGCGATTATGGAAAAAAGAGATGTTCAGTTCTTTGCAAATCTTGATGATCTGGATTCCCCAGTACTGGACTCGGAAAATGCCTTGCGCCCGGCGCAGGCCAGCACTCTCCTTGCTGACAAGAAGCCGCAAAAGCCTGCAAAACGGACCGCAGCCGCAACACCGCGAAAAATCTACACTCTTATTGTCGACCGTTTCACTTCACAAAAAAGCGCGCAACGCGCCGTAAGACACTACATGGACCGCTACCCCGAAGCCCTCCGCGGCCATCCGGTTACTTATAAGAAGAAACAAGGGAATTATCTTGTTGTTGTGCAGAATATTTCAAACAAAGCCACCCTCAAAAACATAGCAGAAGCCCTGCTGTGTCCTATTTAGAAAACGAGACCAAAAACGTGTTCTTTTTTTTAACTTTAAAAAAAAACAGCACATCACACTCCACAAATCAAATATCTGAATTTAAAAAATATTACGGCTCAATATGCGTAGTTATAACGCAGATATTATTCACTACAAAAAAATTTACAACTCTAAAGAAAATGAGTATTTAACCGAAAACAATACAACGTTTAATCTTTTTCTAAATTAAAATCCTAATTGTACAACAAACGGAGGGGGACAATGAAAAAAAATGTAATTTCAGTCACTTTAGCATGTCTGATGCTGCTGGTAATGGCCGGCAGTGCATTTTCCGGAACAGATGTACCACTGCCCGCTCAGGTAGTTATCAAGTCACCGCTTACAGGTGCGTCAAAGATCCAGAACCTGAACTTCGGAG
This sequence comes from Desulfovibrio sp. JC010, assembly GCF_010470675.1. Lineage (NCBI taxonomy): Bacteria > Pseudomonadati > Thermodesulfobacteriota > Desulfovibrionia > Desulfovibrionales > Desulfovibrionaceae > Desulfovibrio > Desulfovibrio sp. JC010. The sequence continues at coordinate 77,376 of NZ_VOIQ01000007.1, read as the reverse complement.
AACTCGTCACCAGAACTAATGCTCAGACTGTAATTTTTGATGCTGAACCCATTGTCCCTGTTGCTGCCAACAGTGCGGCATCCCCAAGTGCCGGTTATGGTGCTGCAACACTGAAAGTAGACGGAGCAACAGTGACTCCCTCCGGAGCTTCTGCAAATAAGCCCACTATCGGCGAAATTGATTTGGAGTTCGGTATATTCGGTATGAAACTGCAGGTAGCCATTAAAGGCGGCACCTTTGATCTGACAGGTCAGACCACCGGTGAAACAATCACCGTGAACGAACTTAAAACCAATGTTAGTAAAATCAACCTGCTTACAACTATAGATTCGACCAATCCCCACACGACTCTTTCCGTAGGCGCATCTATCACTGTTAAGGGCGGCGCAAGCTTTGATACATTTAAAGGCGACATTCCGGTTGAAATCACCGTCATCTAACTTCATGTTTTATCTACAAAAACAACGGGCTGCATACGTAATGTGTGCAGCCCTGATTTTTTTTATTTTCGCTACCCCCGCCCAATGCGCATTGAATATAGTTAAATCATCGCCGCTTATCTTCGGAACAATAACCCCTGCCCGCCATACAATTACAGTTGTATATGATGTGAAAAACTCCCAACCCGCGCAATGCGTACCGCAAAGGGATTGCGAAGTTACGGGAAGCACCATGGGACTTCTATATTTCTACGATTATGGTATTTCCGAAATTATTATTGATTATCCGGACGATGTAGTCTTTTATACCAGTGGCGGAGTCCCCAAAGGACATTTACTGGAGATGGACACATGCAGCGACACTGTGGCCCTGCCGGACCCCATGACTCCGGGAAGAAAATATGCCAGAATCGGCGGAAAATTAAATCTCACTGTAGACGAATACAACATCCAGTTAACAGGAACTATCAATCTTCAGGTTACCCTGATATAAATTACTGCCCATCTCAGGAGGAGAAAACATGAAAAAATCAGCTTTGGTATTGCACATCACCTGCTTTCTGCTTCTATTCTCCTCAACCGCTTTTGCTTTGGACGGTATAGCTTTAGACCCTCAAAGACTGGAGATAGAATCGGGTAAACGGTACGCGGATGTACGTGTAAAAAATAGTTCCTCTACAAAACCCGTACAATATTCAGTAACAACCGCTGCACTTAGAATGCGTGAAGACGGATCTGTATTTGCTCCCAAAAAATTAACCAAACGCGAGGCACTGGCCCGCACCATGATTAAATATTCCCCAAGACGTTCCAATCTCGGCCCGGCAAAAACGCAGAATATCCGCATTATGGTCCGCCGCCCGGCCAATATACCGGACGGTGAATACTTTACCTATCTTTCAGTGAATCCCGCCGCTTCCCCTGCTGCGGACAAAAAGAATGCCCCCGCTGCAGCCAATGAAATCAACACGGGGGTCAACCTGCTGCTCGGCATGCGCATTCCGGTTGTTATCTACTGCGGTAAAACCCATGTGGAAACAACTGTCTCCGGCCTGAAAAAAGGTCTCGCCGCCGGAAACACAAAAGTCCTCAAAGCCACTCTGCACCGCAAGGGAAACATGTCCAGCATTGTGAAGCTGAATGTGTATTCGCTCAACAAAGGCAAAAAAACACTAATTGCCACGAATCCGCGCATTGTCACATACATCCCCCTGAAACAAAGGGTAGCCGACATTCCTATTGTTGACGATAAATTCAACGGGGGAAAAGTACTTCTTGAAATTCAGCCTTACGGGAAAGGCAAGGACGAGGTTTTATTCAAAAAAGAATTTGTCCTGTAAACAAATCCTACTCATCCGGAAACTCATCACGCACAGCAACAATAGCCGAAAGATTGCCCAGAAAAGCACTGACGACATTGGGATCGAACTGTTTGCCGGATTCCTGAGTGATATATTCTATGGCCCTGTCCACAGTCCACGGTTGTTTATACGGACGTTCCGACATCAAGGCATCGAACACATCACTCACTGCGGTTATACGCGCATAGAGCGGGATATCTTCCCCTTTCAAGCCTTCGGGATAACCTTTCCCGTCCCATCTTTCATGATGGTAAAGGGCAATCTGAGACGCGACCCAGAGAATTTCTGACGGATGATCACCCATAATCTCGCAGCCTGATGCGCAGTGCTTTTTCATGATCTCCCATTCTTCGGGAGTAAGTGATCCGGGCTTGAGCAGAATTGAGTCCGGAATTGCGATTTTCCCCACATCGTGCATGGGGCTGGCGTAAAGGATCAACTCACAAAACTCATCATCCATTCCCATTGCGCGGGCAATGATTTCAGCAACTTTGCTGACCCTGAGAACATGAGCTCCGGTCTGGTTGTCACGAAACTCCCCGGCCCGGCCCAGCCGCTGCACGATTTCAAACTGGGTTTCGCGGATAGCCTTTGTCCTGCGCCGGACCTCGGCTTCAAGCTGCCCTCTGCGCTCGACCTGCCTCTTATAATAATACCTTGTTTCCAGCATATTCCTGATCCGCAGCAGCACTTCCCAGTACTCAAAGGGCTTGGTCAGAAAATCAGTGGCACCGGCTTCAAGGGCCTCCTGCCGGGTCTGTTGATCAGTCTGGGCCGTAAGCACAAGAATCGGAAGAAACTCGTCGGTCCCCTTTTCCCGCAGGACATTCAGAACTTCAATCCCGCTCATATGCGGCATCCTGATATCCAGCAGGATCAGGTCAAAATCTTCCTCTGCATGCAGGGGAGCTACGGTACGCGGATCAGCGGTCGAGGTATAGTTTTCGTACCCCTTGCGCTCAAGAATATTCTCCAGCAGGACAATATTCGTCGGGTTATCGTCAACTATCAGTATGCTTGATTCCAGCAGCTTCTTTTCATCAATCATTTTTCTTCCTTACTTTCCATCACAATTCTCTGCAGCCCATCCAGAGTCACAGGCAAGGGCATCACTCTATCAGCCCCCTGCGCATCCCCGCTACCGAGCACTGCGATATACGGCATCCATTCATCTGAACCCAAAGAACGGATTTCAGCAACTATCTGTCCAAGTTCATCCCCGGCTAATTCCCCGCTGAGCAGCACGGCATCCGGCTTGAGCAGCGGCAATGCCCGCAGACCTTTCTCAACTGTTTTACGAACAATCAGGGCACACTTATTCCAATCGGAAACAATCTTTCTCAATTCTTCAATGCTCCCGGCATGATCCTCGACATACAGAAGTGTGGGCAGATTTACAGCCTCACTGTCTTCCGCTGCAGCAAGTGAAGAATCTTCTTTCCCGGCTCCGGCAGCAGGCACGTAAAGGGTAAAGACAGTACCTTCCCCCTGACCGCTGCTGACATCTATACTTCCGTCCATGGCCTCGATCAGCTGGCGGGAAATAGCCAACCCGATTCCGGCACCTTCGATGCCCGAATCATTATCCACCAGACGGCTGAAAGGCTTGAAAAGTTCGCCCTGCCGTCCCGCGGGAATACCGATACCGGTATCCGCTACAGTCAAAACCACCCTGCCACCGGAATGCGTACCGGAAATATCAACACTGCCGCCCTCATAATTGAATTTGATTCCGTTTGATAACAGATTGATAAGGACCTGCTTGAATCTGGTCCTGTCCACTTTCAATTCCGGCAGGGAATGAACATCTTCATGCACATTAATCATAATCCCACTATCAACAGCGGCCTGCTCCACAAGCTTGACCGACTCTGTAATCAGCCCGGCGGCAGGGACTGACTCAAGGGAAATGGAAAAATTGCCGGATTCAATCATGGAAAAATCAAGAACCTCAGTAATCATCTGCAGCAGGTGGTGTCCTGCCTCTCTGATATGCTCCACTTGAGAACGCATCTTACCTGCAAGAGGATCATCTTTCTCAGTCAACAGAATATCGGAAAATCCGACAATGGCGTTAAGCGGAGTCCGCAATTCATGGCTCATACGGGAGAGAAATTCTGATTTGGCCCTGCTGGCAGAATCCGCATTCTTAAGGGCAGTCTTAAGCTTCTCCTCGGCATTGATCCGGTCAGTGATATCTACAAAATTCTCCAACAGATAGGTTTTATCACCTCTTTTAAAGGGGACAACACTTTTAAGAACAGACTTGCCGTTGGACAGCCTGCGCACGGCATGGTCGATCTCCTGTCCCAGATCGGTAACCGGGCATTTACCCACTTCCGCAGGGCAGATGTATTTATGGCAGATAGCACCGAGAGCCTCTTCCCGGTTCACACCTATGAGCCGGGCCGCAGTTTCATTCATATCCACAATGGTATGGCTTTCAGCGGCAATCACCACCACCCCGGCCTGCACGCCCTGCAGGACAGCATTAGTATAATCCTGCTGCTCCTGAAGCCGCTTTTCCATCTCAATACGGTCGCTGATATCCATGAAAGCTTCAAGAATCACCCGCTCGCCGGAAAGGGATATATAAGTCGCGTTTTTCAGAACAGTAATTTCACGCCCCGTTGCAGTCTCGATCTTAACTTCATTAACGTAATTGCCCGCAATCCCGCGCCCGAAAGGACACCCTTCCGAAGAAGACAGACAGAAAACCTTGTTGCAACGCTCGCCAAGGATCATTTCCATGGAATCCACATCAAAAATTTTCAATGCCTCGGAATTGACCCTGATTATCTCCCTCTTGGAATTGACTATAGCCATACCCACCGGAATGGAATCCAGGATAGTTTCAATGGCCAGTTTGGCTTCTTCAAGGTTGCGGGCCTTGTTTTCCCGGTCAGCCAGAATGGAGCGTATGTTAAAGAGGATACGAAAAAAAATAAAAAGACAAACCGGGAGAGTGAAAATCAATACTCCGAGCCTCAGGTTGTCCATTCTGTCGGAAGCATTCTGCCTGAGCTCCTTCAACTGCTTTATCTCTATCTGGGTTTCATGGAATATCTTCCCTGCCGATTCCCTAGCCCGCAGAATCAGTGCATCTATCTGCATAGTCCGGAAATTCAAAGCACTATGAACCCGCTCAAGGGTGGGAAGTTCATCCCCGATAAGCAGCTTTCTCATCGTAAAGGAAACACTGGTTATGACCTCTTCCAGCTCAAAAACCTTGGGATTAAGATCAATGACCTCCATGGCGTATCCGGCGTCTGCATCCCGGTAAAAATCAATCTGCTCGCGCACTTCGTCCGTTTCATAAAAATTGGCCGGAAAAGTATTCTTAAAAGTTCCGCCATGCTGGAGAACGTTCAAAGCAGTCACCAGCTTGTCCAGGCTATGGTTTATATCGCCCATGAGCAGGTCTACTTTGCGCAGGTCAGTGGAATCAACCATCCGCGCCACGCCCAGTTCAATCATGAGCAGCCGGTGCATAACAGCTTTTCCGAGTTCGGAACGGGCCTGCTGGTTATGTATTGCGCGATCATAACGGGCAAGCGTATTGAGCTGGACCCGGTCCACGGTATAGTTTACCGCAAAGCCCGCAAGAAAGATCAAGCAGAGAAAAATCACCTTGGCGGTAATCTGCTCCTTGAAAAATCCGGGTAACTTTTTATTTAACATCATATAGTCCGTATTTATCAAACACAGCCCTGCCCTTGTCACTGGCAGCATATTTCATAAAAGCCTCTGCTATTTCCGGATAACGGGAAAACCGCAGCAATCCGATAATCAATTTTTTCTTCCCGGCATATTCGCTGCTGATGGGCAGAACTGTGACATAATCTTTATTTTCCGGCCACATAGATGTTGCATACCAGTTCACCACCAGATCAGCTTCATCATTTTTGAGGCAACGGGACAAATCCTTGGAATCAGTCGTCATCGTCTGCACATTGTTCACGACGTCGCTGAAAATACCCTTTTTATCCAGAATCTTTTTTGTCTCACGACCGATGCTGCCGCTTTCAGGATTACCGATAACAACAAAGTAACGATTATCAACAAGACTATCCAAAGAATCGGAAACCCCCTTGGGATTCCCCTTTTTAACCATCATAGCCGCCTTGTTGAAGCCGACATGGACAGTATCGGTAATGAGCCCCTGTTCAAGAGCAGACTGAATATAAGACCCGGAACCGGGCAGATAAAGATCGCCTACCTTATTGGCCTTGATGGATTTCAAAAGATTTCCCGACCCGCCCTTGGTGATAAGTATCCTGCAATCATACTCCTGCTCAATAAAAGCCGCGATCTCGGTCATGGGTTTGATCATGGTTATACCGCAATAAACCAGCAGTTCCTTTTTCCGCTCAGGCCTTTCTTCATTGCAGCCGGGCAGAACAATAAAAAAAACCAGCAAAATGCATAGTTTCATGAACATATCAGAGCAGCGGGGTCGCATATGAATTCCTCCGGACAAATTGGGGTACAACTTAAACATGCCATAGACAGGCGCGGAACTGAATTAAATATTGAGATTATTTGTAGCATATGTATAACCGTAATATTCAGTATTTTGGGCTGAAATAAACTAAGACGGTACAATTCATGAAAAAGCATATCCCACTGTATATCAATATACTGACAATATTCTCAGCACTAACATGTACGATAGTTATCTGCATTGTAGTTTACGGCTATATTCAAAATTCCCAAATAGCACTGCTTTCAGCAAAACAGCTGGTCAGTCAGACCGGGGCGGCCATAGGTGAGCGCACCCAGAATATTTTCGACAGTGCCTTCATGACTGTGAATACCTACGTGGGCTTTAATGAAATTGAAGAAAAACCTTCCCTGCATTCGCACCCCATGAGCAATGCTCTTTTCAAATGCCTTCAGGAACACGATGATTTCACGTCCATTTTCATCGGCTACGCGGATGGAGATTTTTTTCTTGTCTCATCACTGCGCGGCCGGGAGCAGCTGAAAAAAGAAAAAAACATTCCTGCAGAAGCCCAATGGTACACCCAGACCATCGGGCACCTGCCCAGCGGACGAAGATATGAATTGAATAAATATCTTGATGCAGGATTTGTGACCATCGGCTCCAGCTCCGACACCAACCCCGGCTATGACCCCAGAATGCGCAGCTGGTACGACATGGCCGGAAAATCGGACAATGCCGAACTGAGCGATGTATATCTCTTCGCTCTTTCAAGGGAACCGGGGATCACAGTATCCAAACGATTCGACGGCAAAATCCCCGGAGTAATGGGAGTCGATATTTCGCTGGCAAACCTCTCCAACTTCATGAAAAAACAATTGGTGGGAGAAAACTGCGAAATAATGATCTACGGACCTTCAGGGGATCTTTACGGATACCACGACATGCAAAAACTGGAGGCAAGCATACACTGGAACGCAGACCGAGGTTCAAACAAACCGCATGTCGGAGGGCTGGAAAACAAAGTACTGAAATCACTGGTCGCCAACCACGCAAAAAATACCGGGGACGACCTGCACATCCATCAGCTGGAGGTTGAGGGCAAAGACTATATCTCACTGGTCGATCCTCTGCCCAAAGAATACGGGAAAGAACTCTTTGTCGCCATCACGGTCCCGGAATCATTTTTCACCGGCCCCATCGCAAAAATCGGAACAAGAACTCTTTTTGCTTCACTCGGGATCATGCTGCTGTTCCTGCCGGTAATCCACATGATCGCTAAAAAACTCAGCCATCCGCTGATTCAACTGACCAGAAGTGTCAACAACATCCGCCAATTCAAGCTGGATACTCCCATCGATGTAAAATCGAACATCGTTGAAGTACGCGACCTTTCCAATGCCACTGAAACAATGCGCGAAACACTGAACTCCTTCGGGAAATACATCCCCCGCCCGCTGGTGCAATCCATGATTGTAAACAAGATCGTCCCCGTACTTGGCGGCGAAAGAAAAAAACTGACCTTTCTATTTACCGACATCAAGGACTTCACCAGCATCTCGGAAACAATGACCCCGGAAAAACTGACCGGAACCATTACCGATTACCTGAAATGCATGAGCCGGGTCATTCTTGAAAACGGCGGCACCATCGACAAATACATCGGGGACGCCATCATGGCTTTCTGGAATGCCCCGGTGGATGATGAACAGCATGCCCGCAACGGCTGTCTGGCCGCACTCAGCTGCCAAAATGCCATCAATGAATTCAACTCCCGCTGCCGGGAATGCAACGAACCCCAGATGTTGACCCGGCTGGGCGTCCATACCGGGGAAGCGGTTGTGGGCAATATAGGTTCATCCGACCGCATGGATTATACGGCCATCGGTGCTGCGGTGAACCTTGCTTCGCGCCTTGAAGGTTTGAACAAATATCTGGGAACCGAAATTCTGGTCAGCGAAGAGACCAGAAATCTTGCCGGAGACAAATTCATGTTCCGCTTTGCCGGAAAGGTCATAGCAAAAGGAACCACCCAGAGTTCCGGCGTATATGAACTGTTGGGAACCCGTCCCGGATGCAACGGGGAATACGGTCCCTTTGCGGTCAGTGCGGAAGAGGAATCCAGAGTGGAGCACTGGGAAGAAGCTCTAAGCACCTTGCTTGCCTGCAAATACCCGGAAGCAGTGGAATCATTTGAAACATATATTGGAAAGCACGGCCCGGACCAACTGGCGGAGTACTATCTCAATATGTCACGGAGATTTATGACTGATCCTCCGGATAAAAGCTGGCAGGGAGAGGTGATATTCAATGAAAAATAAACTCCGCATCTTCACACTGGCCCTGCTGTTCTGCCTGTTCAGTGCCAGCGCGCAGGCCAAAACATCCATCAGCTTCTGGACCACCGAAATCGCTCCGGACAGGCAGGCGGTGATTGAATACCTTATCCGTGCCTTTCAGATTCATAACCGATCCATAAAAGTGACCGTCCGGGGAGTGGAAGAGAATAAGTTTGCAGCAGAACTTGCAGCCGCCCACGCCAACGGGACAGCACCGGACATCATCAGCTGTTCATCCGATCTTATGGTTGCTTTCAGCAAAAAAGGCTGGATCAATTGCTGCGGCACCCAGAAAGTTCTCGACCATGTGGGTAAGGATAATTTCTTTTCCGGCCCGTTGAACAAGTTCCGTCTGGCTGACGGAAAATATTGCGGCCTGCCCTTCAACGGCTGGGTGCAGGGCATATGGTACCGCAAGGACTGGTTCGCAAAAAAAGGACTCCCCGCGCCGGACAGCTGGGAGAACATCCTCAATGCGGCCCGCGCTTTCCATGATCCGCAAAACGGAAAATACGGAATTCTGGTGGGAACCCGCAACGACTCATACGCCGAACAGGTCTTTACCCATCTGGCCCTTTCCGCCGGGGTTACGGAGTTCGATAAAAACGGCAAGGTTGTCTTTGATTCCCCGGAAACAGCTGCCACCCTTAAGTTTTACAAACAGCTTTCCAAGTACACTCCGCCGGGTCCCCAATGGTGGCGGGGCCGCGACTTTTACATGCAGGGACGGCTGGCCATGATGTTCTACTCCACATTCATCATGGATGATCTGGCCATCCCGGCCGTTGCCGCCAATTCCCTCAGCCCGGACAACTTTAATGAACTGCAGGGTGCGGAGTATGACGGCATGCTGCTCAGAAATACCGGCATGGTTTCAAGTATCAAAGGAACCCGCAAGGCTGCATTCGGGGTCATCCACGCCCTCGGCCTATTAAAGAGCGAAAACATGAAAAAACAGGCAGCCGCAGTGCGTTTCGCAAATTTCCTGTATCAGGATGATGCCTACATAACCTGGCTGCATATGGTTCCGGGCGGCATGCTGCCCATGCTGAAGCATATTGCCTCAACTCCGGCTTTCTACCGCGACGCACAGGGAGTATTTCAAAAATATTCCCGCAAACGGGTCAAGGAAATTGTCTCCGGGTTTGAAAATATAAGAAGCTTCAGCCTCATAGACGGAGTGCTCATCCCGCAGGCCGCGCAGGCTTCGGAGCAAGGCATCATTTCGGAAATGATTGATGGAACCCTGCAACTGGACACTCCGCCAGCTGAAGCGGTCAGCAAAGCGGCAGCAAAGATGAAAGCAATAAACGATTAAAAGGCCACGGCTGGACGTAAGAGATTCAGCCGGGACCTTAATACTCACATTCCTGCACAAAAAACTTGCATTTATCCCATCCATAAGGCACTCAACCCGCGGCATCAGCCGAATATTTCTGCACTCAACCATAAACATATCACCTTGAGGCCGATCACCATGGACAAACATCCCAAGGACTGGCGATTTGCGCAGGCCAACAAAGAAGCCCTGCTTACACTGGGAGCCTATGCCCTTTACTTTATCTGGTGGTACGTCTGTGCTTACGGCATGGGCAGCGGGGACCCGGAACAATATGAATACGTATTCGGACTGCCGGAATGGTTCTTCTACAGCTGCATTGTGGGCTATCCGCTGATCACCATCCTGCTCTGGGCAGTGGTCCGCTTCAAATTCAAGGATATGCCTTTAGACGAAGAACTGGACGAAAAGACCGGGGAGAAGCGGTAATGAACAACACCATGATGACCGTCATCCCGGTAATCCTTTATCTGACAATGTCCTTCGGCGTGGCTCTCTGGGCACGCAAAAAGTCCGAATCCAGCGGCTCCTCCAAGGGATTCCTTGAAGATTATTTCATCGGCGGACGCTCCATGGGCGGCATGGTGCTGGCAATGACCATCATCGCCAGCTACACCAGTGCCAGCAGCTTTGTGGGCGGTCCCGGCGTGGCCTATAAGCTGGGTTTAAGCTGGGTTCTGCTGGCAATGATTCAGGTTCCGACCACTTTTCTTACCCTGGGTATCCTCGGCAAACGGTTCGCCATCATGGCCCGGCGCACCGACTCAGTAACCATCACCGATTACCTGCGTGCCCGCTACAAGAGTGACGCGGTGGTAATTCTCTGCTCCGTGGCCCTGATCGTATTTTTCATGGCTGCCATGCTGGCCCAGTTCATCGGCGGGGCGCGGCTTTTCCAGACCGTGACCGGATATCCTTACATAGTAGGTCTCATTCTTTTCGGGGTCAGCGTGGTCCTTTATACCGCCATCGGCGGATTCCGGGCTGTGGTGCTCACCGATGCCATTCAGGGCATTGTCATGGTTGTGGCCGTGGTGGTCATCCTGCTGGCGGTCATCAATGCTGGCGGCGGCATGGAAAACTGCATCCAGTCCCTGAAAGCAATCGACCCCGGCCTGATCACCCCCACCGGACCGAAAGACGCAGTCCCGCAGCCTTTCGTGCTTTCCTTCTGGGTGCTGGTGGGTATCGGTATCCTCGGCCTGCCCCAGACCACCCAGCGTTGTATGGGCTACCGCGATTCCAAAGCCATGCATGACGCCATGATCATCGGCACCCTGCTTATCGGTTTCATGATCCTCTGCGCCCACCTTGCGGGAACACTGGGCCGGGCCATCCTGCCCGAACTTCCGGCAGGCGATCTGGCCATGCCTTCACTTATCGTGGAACTGCTTTCCCCGGTCTGGGCCGGGGTATTCATTGCCGGACCGCTGGCGGCAATCATGTCCACTGTGGATTCCATGCTCCTGCTGGTTTCCGCCGCCATCATCAAGGACCTCTACATCCATTACCGCCTCAAAGGTGATGCCTCACGCATGACTCTGGTCAGCATCAAAAAAATGAGTCTGGTCTGTACCGTGGTGGTAGGGCTGATGGTCTTCGTGGCTGCAATCCAGCCTCCGGACCTGCTGGTCTGGATCAACCTTTTCGCCTTCGGCGGGCTGGAAGCGGCCTTCCTCTGCCCCATTGTCATCGGGCTGTACTGGGAGAAAGCCAACAGTACCGGGGCAATCTCATCCATCATCATCGGAGTGGGAACCTTCATCGTGCTGACCATCATGAAACCGGCCATGGGCGGGGTGCATGCCATTGTACCGACCACCCTTGCTTCCCTGACAGCATTTGTACTCGGTTCATATGCCGGACTCTCCCGCAGCAAAACAGGGCAGGCAGCTGGATAAACAGGATAGGCACTCTATATCCACCCTTCTGCAACAGGGTCGACATGCTTTCGTAACAAAAATCACGTAATTGCATACAGCTGAATACGTTTTAAGAAAACTGTCACCGAATATAAACCCGCCGCACAGGAGTAGAAGATATGGATATGCACCACCCCCTGAAAGTTTATCAGGAAGAGCTTGCCGAACTTCAGGGACTTGTCCTTAAACTAGGCAACATGGCCCTTGAACAGCTAAATAAGGCAATTGATACTTTCGAAGAAAGCAATCCTGAAAAAGCGCAGGCCATCATTGATATGGACGAGAAGATCAATGACCTTGAACATGAAGTGGACAAAGCTTCGCTGATGATCATCACCAAGATGGAGCCGAAAGCCGAAGACCTGCGCTATGTACTGACCGCCAGCAAAATCGCGTCAGACCTCGAACGCATTGCCGACTACGCCAAAAGCATTGCCAAGAAAGGCAAACGCGGTTTTGCCGAGGAACACACCCAGCATCTGGGCTATGTCCAGCATATGGGACAGGAACTTAATGCCATGCTGAGCAGCATCCTTGTGGCATTCAAGGAACTGAGCGTGGAAAAGGCCCTCGATGTCTGGCATAGCGACAGCAATGTGGATGCCCTGTTCAAGGAAGGCGTATCCGGCATGAAAGATTGTGTGGAAGCAGAAGATCTAGAAGGCAAGGGCTTTATTTCCCTGCTCTTCACCATGCGCTGCCTTGAACGTGTCGGTGACCATATCACCAACATTGCCGAGCATATCTATTTCATCAAGTACGCTGAGTTTTTTGCCGGAAAGAAATAGATTCGGAATACAGATAATTTAAAGGGCGGAAACGCAGCTGCGTTTCCACCCTTTTGATTTTTCACGTTCGAGATAGAACTATTATTCTTCGCCGGATCCTGCGCTAAATGATTCTCCAATATTCTGCAATTTAAGTTTTGCCTCTTCCTCGTTATACTTAGCCGTGGCTATATCTGCTTTGGCCGTTGCCTGTGCAGCTGCGTTCTGAAGATTCTTGGTTTTGTCAAACACGCCCATTGCCGATGCCGCAGCGTCGCCGCCCGCTGAAACCGAAGCCCCTTCGGGAAGCACCTTAGTAATGTTTACAATCTTGAGAGCACCGCTTTCGCCATAATACTCAGCAATCAAACCGGACTTGCTCCCGTTGATAGTACGCGGCAGATATGCCACCAATCCGCTCTGGGCAATTGCAACTTCAGCATTCTTCAGGACCGTGCTGTTGGTAGCAACTGAAACATGTGCGCTACCCGGAATGCGGTAAGCAAGACCGCAGGGAGGTGATGAGCAAAAAGTTTCAGATGTGCCCCCGGTTGCACTGTTCTTGCCGGCCAGAGCAAGCATAGTTTTGGAAAGACTATTCAACTTTTCTACACCGCCATCCATTGCCGGACTCACGGTCAAAACAACATCTGTTACATCCTTTGCGTTGCTAGATACTGCGAATACTTTTTGGTCAAAGCGGAGCCTTGTAGAATTTGAGTATATTACACCGCCGGACTTTACATGATTGAATAAACTGAAAAGCTTGATGCTGTCATTTGCATTGGCAAAACTGGTTTCAGGACAATACTTAACAGAAAATGTTTTAACTTTTTCATTCTTGGTCCCGATAAACATACCTTTATATCTGTTAATACGCGCTTCATAGTTGGCTTTGGCAATATCGAACATTTCCTTGGTCATTTCACCTTGGCTGTAGCTCCTGAAAGTTAAGAATTCACCAAAAGCCTCTTCTTCCTCAAGATATTTATCATACCAGAACAAGGCTTTCCTGAATTCCAATGAAAGCCCGATATTATCCAGAGTCGTAACATCATCTTGATCCATGCTTTTACCCCAACTAGTGCCGCCACCTAATCCGAAAAAAGCCCCTGCAATGGAAGCTGTAGTTTTAAGTCCTGCAACAGCATAATCAATACTCTTATCCTCGGCAGTAACTGCAACATCTGAAACTATACCATATTCAGAAAGGGTCATCTGCAGACTATTAGCAGTGAAGGCATCCGCACTTATGTCAACATAGAATTGATTTTCATGATCAGGTTCAACAACAGTAACAATTGATGACTCTGCTATTTTATATGTTGTATTATCTTTCTTTACAGCATCTTTGGATCTTAACAATTCCATTATACCTTCACACTGAAGAATGATTTTTAGTTTGTCATCATTTATAGTTGAATTTTTCAGCTTTTCAACAACACTCGTACAATTAGATATTATTCCATCTTTGTACTTCCAAAAAACACCGGGAGTCTCTACAACTTTTTTAACTTTAAATTCAACATTCAAAACAGTCTTGGGAAGCGCGTAAAAAAAACCCTGAGATTTATTTTTAACCATCTCCTGCGCCAACGTACTGTTTTTAGCAATCATACTTACCGGATAAACATTCGCAACATTAGTTGTGCACCCTGCCAAAAACAGCGAAATACAAATAGCTATGAGTAATCTTTTAATCATTTTCTCCCCCGATTTAAGGTGTTCTTCCGGCATGGAAAGTCACTGGAACTGAAATCCATACCTTAATTATAATCCATATCAACAATCACCCTATTGCGCAAAACAAATTAATATTAACTTACCAATCTTTTTAAACAGCCCGGACACTGGATTTTCTTTTCCCCTTTACACCGCCCGTCTAATTTCATACTCTCTTTGTCGCTGGGGGTGCCTTATCTGGCTGAGATGGCGTTTTTCGCCTGTCCCTTTGAACCTGATGCGGGTAATCCCGCCGTAGGGAAGCTGAAATAGATTTATATTCTCATATCTTAATCTATTCCTGTGCTCGCCCTGTCCTGTGGTGAGCTTTTTTTTTACGGAGTTAAAATGATCGTAAAACTGAACGGCAAAGATGCCGAACTGTCCGAAGGAACAACCGTTCTGGACCTTCTTGAATCCAAGAATCTCCCACCTGAAACCGTAGTTGTTGAAATCAACATGAAAATCATCCCTGCGGAAAGTTACGGCTCCACAAAAATAAATGACGGGGACCACCTCGAAATACTGCGCTTTGTAGGCGGAGGCTGATTAAAATGAACAATGATATCTTTAAACTGGGCGGCCTTGAATTTGAAAGCCGTCTGCTCACCGGAACAGGCAAATACGCCGATGATTCCGTAATCCCGGATGTCTGTGAAGCATCCGGCTCCCAGATCATCACCGTGGCCCTCAGGCGCGTTGATCTGGAATCCGATACCGGAAACGTAATGGACTTTATTCCCAAGCACATGCAGCTGCTGCCCAACACTTCCGGCGCGCGCACTGCCGAGGAAGCAGTGCGTATCGCCCGCCTTGCCAAGGCCATGGGCTGTGGCAACTGGATCAAGATCGAAGTAATCTCCGATAACAAATATCTGCTGCCCGACGGCTATGAGACCGCCAAGGCAACCGAAATCCTCGCCAAGGAAGGATTCGTGGTCCTGCCCTACGTGAACGCGGACCTGTACATCGCCCGCTCACTGGTGGATGCCGGGGCCGCAGCAGTCATGCCGCTGGGCGCGCCCATCGGAACCAACCGGGGCCTCAAAACCCGCGAAATGGTCCGCATCCTGATCGATGAAATCGAGCTGCCCATCATCGTGGATGCCGGAATCGGCCGCCCTTCCGAAGCCTGCGAGGCCATGGAAATGGGCGCGGATGCCTGTCTGGTCAACACCGCCATCGCCACCGCATCCGACCCCGCGCTCATGGGCAGGGCATTCGGCCGGGCAGTGAAAGCCGGACGCGAGGCATACCTTTCCGGCCCCGGAGCAAAACACAGCCATGCCAAGGCTTCCTCACCCCTTACCGGATTCCTGCACGAAGGATAAAATAAAATGAGTTTCTATCCCATCTGCGCCGAATACAACGACGCCCCCCTTGCCGAGCAATTCGGCTCCGTAACTGAACATGATGTCAGGCGCGCCCTTAACAAGACAACTTTAAGCCCCGAAGACTTCCTTGCCCTGTTAAGTCCGGCAGCTGTGCCCTTTCTCGAAGAAATGGCCGCCAAGGCAAGTCAACTGACTCTGCAGCACTTCGGCAGGACCATCCAGCTGTTCACTCCGCTGTACATGGCAAACTTCTGTACCAACAAATGTGTCTACTGCGGATTCAATACCAAGAACAAAATCCCCCGCTCCCAACTGGGACCGGAAGAGCTGGAAAAGGAAGCCGAGGCCATTGCCGCCACTGGGCTGAAACACCTGCTCATCCTCACCGGGGATGCCCGGGCCAAATCCTCCCCGGAATACATTGAATCCGCGGTGGAAATCCTGCGCAAGCACTTCCCGTCCGTATCCATTGAAATCTACGCCATGACCGAAGAAGAATACGCCCGGCTGATCGAGGCCGGAGTGGACGGCATGACCATGTTTCAGGAGACCTACAATGAAGAGCTCTACCCGGAACTGCATCCCGCAGGCCCCAAGCATGATTACCGTTTCCGCCTCGATGCCCCGGAACGGGCCTGCAAAGCCGGAATGCGTGTGGTCAACATCGGTGCCCTGCTCGGTCTGGACGACTGGCGTCACGACGCCCTGAAAACAGGCATCCACGCTGCATACTTACAGAACAAGTATCCCGAAGTGGACATTGCCGTATCCCTGCCGCGCATCCGCACCCATGTGGGTGACGCCTTCACTCCGAAATCACTGGTCAGCGACACCGCTCTTGTGCAGAACATGCTCGCTTTGCGTATCTTCCTGCCCCGCTGCGGAATCACCATTTCCACCCGTGAGGCCCCGGATTTCCGGGAAAATATCCTCCCGCTGGGCGTAACCCGCATGTCCGCAGGAGTTTCCACCGAAGTGGGAGGACATACCTGCGAGGAAGAAGAAAAGGTAGGCCAGTTCGATATCAGCGATGAACGCAGTGTGGATGAAATGTGTGAAGTTCTCAGAAAACACGGCTACCAGCCAGTTTTCAAAGACTGGCATCCCCTGCAGGAAGCATCGTGAACCGCACGGAACAAGGCATAGCAAAATATCTCGGTGAGGACTGTCTGCGCTTTTTGCAGACGGTCCGCATCGGCATTGCCGGGGCCGGGGGCCTAGGCTCCAACTGCGCCATGCATCTGGTACGCAGTGGCTTCAAACAGTTCACCATAGCCGACTTTGACACAATCGAGGAATCCAACCTCAACCGCCAGTTCTACTTCGCGCACCAGCTCGGTAAAAATAAAGTTGAAGCCCTGTGTGAAAACCTGAAGTCCATCAACCCGGACCTCGACATCACCGCCCACACCACCAAGATCAGCCGTGAGAATATGGCCGGAATTTTCGGTGAATGCGATGTGATCATCGAAGCCTTTGACGATGCCGCAGCCAAGAAAGCACTGGTTGAGACTTTCCTGCCCGGCGGAAAACTGCTGATAACAGCTTCGGGCATGGGCGGAGCAGGCAGCAGCGATGAGATCAAAACCCGCAAGGTCCGCGACAATTTCTACATTGTCGGGGACATGAAGACCGAGTGCAACGACGAGACTCCGCCCTTTTCGCCGAGAGTGGCAATCTGCGCCGCCAAGCAGGCCGATATTGTACTTGAGCATTATCTTAATAAATTTAAGGAAGCCAAATAGGAACCGACCATGAGCGAGAAAAAAATCACCCGCCAGAACATCCTTGATACTGATATTTACTGCCTCACCGCCCTGAAATTTTCCAAAGGCCGTTCCAATATCGAAGTGGTCCGCGAAATGCTGGATAACGGAATCAAGCTGATCCAGTACCGGGAAAAAGAAATTAAATCCGGCCAGAAATACGAAGAATGCATGGAAATCCGCAAGATGACCCGCGAAGCCGGGGCCGCCTTCATCGTCAATGATGACATCGACCTCGCCATGATGGTGGACGCGGACGGCATCCATATCGGGCAGGAAGATTTCCCGGTCCATGCAGTGCGCAAGCTCATCGGCGATAAAATGGCTATCGGGCTTTCCACCCACGCACCGGAAGAAGCTCTTGCCGCCGTGGAAGCCGGGGCGGACTACATCGGCGTAGGCCCCATTTTCAAGACCTACACCAAAGACGACGTGGTTGATCCGGTAGGCTTTGAATACCTCGACTGGGTGGTCAAAAACATCGACATCCCCTTTGTGGCCATCGGCGGTATCAAAGAGCACAACATTGCAGAGGTCATGAACCGGGGCGCAAAATGCGTGGCACTGGTCACCGAGATTGTGGGAGCGGATGATATCGGGGGAATGGTCAAAGACCTGCGCGCGGCAATGAAGGATTAACCTAAGCCAAAGCAGCACGCATACTTTTGCAGCACCGAACCCGCATTTAAAACAAATATGTATTTTAATTTCATATTTATATGTTTTTAAGATAACATTGAGTGCAAGGAGGTTTCGATGCTGCTGAAAACGATATCTGCTTCGATTTTTACTTTACTAATCCTTTGCACTTCCGTGCTGGCGCAGGAATTAGCAGACACCTTCTTCATTACTGAAGACCTTCCTCCTTTCAGCTACTCCTTAAACGGTGAAAACAAAGGACTAAGTGTAGATATACTGAAAGCCGCACTGCGCGCAGCGGAGATAGATCCGGAATCAGTAAAAATACATATTTATTCATGGCCGAGAGGAATGAAAACGACCCTGAACAGGCCCAACACCTGCCTCTTTGCCACTGTCAGAAAAGCCGAACGCGAAAACCTTTTCAAATGGGCCGGCCCTATTGCTGATGTTGATTTTGCTTTGGTCTCCCTGAAAAACGATCTCACCATTAATGACCTTTCAGAGATTAACAACTACACAGTAGGTGCACTGAAAACAGGCATCTCGCATCTTATTCTGAAAGAAAAATTCCATCAGGGAACCAGGGTTGAGCTATCAACGACTATTTTATCTATGCTGAAAAAACTGCAGAGAGAACGGGTTGATTTTATTCTGGAAAGCGAACACACCCTGCACCATGTAATGATGCAGAACGGATTTGACTGGAAAAATTATAAGATCCACTATGTCTTTAATTTTGGACAAACATACTTTGCTTTCAATAAAAATACAGCTGATCATATTGTGCAAAAGCTGCAAGACGGCATAGACAAAATACGCAAATCAGGAGAATTAAGCAGAATCCAAAACAATTATCTACCTGAAACGCGCCCCGCATCAACCCCCATGGGTCCAATTAACTGATTTATGCCCATTCAATTTTAATGTCATTTAAGTTATATATACTGCAAGTGAGGACTTAAATGCTTAATCGCCCGTTTATCAATGTTTTACTGCTGCTTATGCTCTGCGCCCCCGCAGCAGCACAAGCCCAGAATCTTGAGAATACTTTTTTCATAACAGAGCACCTGCCCCCATATACTGCATCTGTAAACGGAGAAGCGCAGGGTTTAAGTGTTGATATTCTGAGAGCGACACTTCGTGCTGCCGGGATAAATCCGCGAAACATTAAAATACATGTTTACCCATGGGCACGGGGTTTCAAAATGACCTTGAAAACCCCAAACACCTGCCTCTTTGCCACTGTCCGAAACAAAGAACGGGAACATCTTTTCAAATGGGCAGGCCCCATCGGGGACGTGAATTTTGCGCTCATTTCTTTAAAAGACAATATTGAAATGAATAGTTTTGCCGACATCCAAAAATACTCCGTAGGAGTCATCAGATCCGGAGTATCGCATCAGACGTTACTGCAAAAAGCCCCGGAAGGAACACGAATAGAATTATCCACAGACATCACAGCAATGATAAAAAAGCTACAAAAGGGAAGAATTGATCTTATCCTTGAGAACGAACATGTTTTGCACCATGTAATAAAGAAAAGTAATCTTGACTGGGATAAATTTAAAATTAACTACGTGCTTAATTTTGGCCGGATGTACTTTGCGTTCAGCAACAGCACAGAGGACTATGTTGTCCGCAGAATGCAAAAAGGCATAGATACAATACGCAGAAATGGCAAACTGAAAGAAATTCAGCAAAAGTTCCTACCCAAAGCAAGGGCAACTTCTCTTGAGGTCACTCCATTGAACTGAACTTAGCGTGAATATTGGTTTATTCCCCTGCACCATAAAATTACACCTCAGAGCTAAACAGGAAAAATATGTTCAAGCAAAAAGACTGGCCTTTCACAGGTAAATCCGGAAAAGAATACAATTTCGGCATATTCGCTAAAACCCGCCCTATCCCAGAACAGGGCGGCATCTACATCCTCGCCTACACCCACCCGCGCGGACACCGGGCCGGGTTCAAAGTCAATATGCTCTTGATCGGTGCAACGGAGAACTTCCGCAAGGAACTCGAAAACCCTCCGCAGGCCGATTGTCTGTGGGAAGGAAACTGGAACTGTATTTATTTATTGGGTCTTGATGATACGGATGAAAAAGTGAATACGCTTGCGGACTTAAAAACGGGTAATGCATTCCCATGCATGAATGGAAATCAAGCCGACTGACCAGAACGTATTTACCTGCACCTCTTGATTAACAGCAGCCATTTTCGAATAGACTTCATTTTTTGAATAATTTTAATTTGGCGTTTAATTTAGACTCTATTTAAGCTATACAAGAATCAAAGAGGATTTTGTATGCTTAAAAGAATACTACTCTGCACTATCGCCATAATCTGTGTTCAAATCGGTTGCGCGCAAGCCCATTCACTCGAGAAAACGACCTTTGTAACAGAAGATTTACCACCATATAATTATAAACTTAACGGCATCCCGGCGGGCATAAGTGTTGAAATTCTCAATGCGGTATTAAAAGCGGCAAAGCTCCAAAATCCTTCACGGCCAATACACTTCTACCCAGGGGCAAGAGCATTTAAAATTGTCAGGTCAACCCAGAATGTATGCGCTTTTAGTGTGATACGCAGCCCGGAACGTGAGCATATGTTCAAATGGGTAGGCCCGATAGCGGATTACAATATATCTCTAATCTCTTTAAAAAAAACCGCGGATATTAATAAAACAAACAAGCTAAACCAATTTAGAATTACCGTTTTGCGCAACAGTATATCTCATGAAACATTACTTGTGGCCGGATACCCTGAAAGTCAAATTGACCTATCTTCTTCAATCTACTCAATGCTTGAAAAGCTGAAACGCGGACGGATTGATGCAATTTTTTCAAATGAAAACGTAGTGTTCTACACTGCCGAAAAAATGGGAATAAATACATCCACTCTTGAAGTAATCAGAACATTACATAACTCTGAATTCTACTTCGCTTTCAACAATAAGACAGAAAATCACGTGGTCGAAAGAATGCAGCATGGTCTTGATACGATCAAAAAAGACGGAACTTTAGCAAAAATTCTAAAAAAACTTACGCCCCATCCCCACTAACAACAAAACCGCCGCAACCTCGTAAGACTGCGGCGGTTTCCCGTTTTTAAACCCTTAAAAATTCTACAACACATTCCAGGGAGTCTCAGCCAGCGGCTGATAATTCTCCTCCTGTGCCTTGATATCCAGATGCACCAGCCCCAGCGGGGCTACGCGCGGGTCGGGCTGCTCCACAAGCTCGCGGGTATCAAGGGTCACGAAATAGTGATTGCATTTTTTACAGATATCCACCCGCTCATTCTGGCGTTCCTCAGCCTGCAGGTAACGCATTTTTTCATGATCCTCATTCTCGCACCACGGGCAGGTGTTGCGCTTGAATCGCCATTCGTGACCGCAGCCGGAGCAATGCAGCCAACGCTGACCGCCGTGCGACTTCAGGTAAGCATTGTCGTCACCGGACTTACGGAGCAAAGCCAGATCAGGGAAAGTGCCGCAGACCGGGCAATACCCCTTCTGCCAGCTCATATTCTCAATCGCCTTGGCTGCTTCCGGCTCAATACGGACCATGAACGGTTTCAGGGCCAGAGTCCCCACAAAGGCCAGAATCTGCTCATCCACCTGCCACTCTTCCACAAGTGAATGCAGCAGCTTACCATCTTCGTCCCAGATGGCCTTAGCCAGATCATTTAAATTTTCCACCTCGCCAATCGCCGCCACAATCCCATCAACCTGCCCGTTCAGAGCGGGAAGCCCCTCAGCAACAGCAGAAATCATCAACATGAACACTTCGCGATATTTATCGCCGAGTTCAGGCAACTCCATATCCGCCAGCAGAGCCACACCCTGCTCAAAACGCGGAGCATAAGATTCAGGAATGGCATAGCCATCCCAGTCCGCCAGCACTTCTTCCGCCTTTTCCTGAGCCAGCACCAGCGGGCCGAAAGCATCAAAAATATTTTCCAACGCAGGCATTCTTTTACGTAAGGTCAGCAACCCGGCCTGCACATCACGTTTCTTCTTAGTGGTACCACTCATGAAATTTTGCTCCTGAAATCAAAATTTATTTAAAACTTCCAAACGAAGCGGCGAAGCCTAATAAAAGTTTTGGARGGGGGTGGGGTCTGGGGAGGGGGAAACTTTTTACAAAAAGTTTCCCCCTCCCCAGCCGCCGGAGGCATCAAACTATCCAAACATGCGTTTTGCAGGCTTGGCTAATTTTGCAAAGAACTCTTTGCGGGTTACGCCGTTGCCGACGCCGGAAGCGTCTGCAGTGACGTACTCGTAGTAGAGTTCGGGTTTATCCTGCACCAGATAGATGACGTTGACTTCATCAGCATCGATAATCTGGGCATTGGGGTAGTCTTTCTTGACTCGCTCAAGTGCTTTTTCAGCCATAGCGACCATTTCTTCACGTTCACCGAAGTTCATGGTTCCGGTGGGACAGGTCTTGACGCAGACGGGGATCAGCCCGGCCTGCTGGCGGTCAATACACATATCGCATTTGGTCAGCATTCCTGTGCCGGTATTACGGCGCGGAATGTTGTAGGGGCATGCTTCAGTTATTTCCTGACACTCGTCAGCACCGAGACGCTTGGTCTGGTCGGTGAAGATGACCGCTCCGGTCTCTTCATCCTGAACCACGGCCCCGGTGACGTATGCATCAGCAATGTCCTTGCAGGGAGGCACGTCGCAATGGCGGCACTGGTCGGGGAAGAAATACCACTCGACCTTGCCGTTAATGCGGTGCTCGCTGAAACGGACCAGTTTATAGTTGAAGGGGTTCAAGTCCGGCGGATTCTGATGGGTTCCGCGCTGCTTGGTTTTTACTGCGGGCAGATCGTGCCATTCCTTACAGGCAACCTGGCAACCGCGGCAAGCCGTACATCTGGAGGTATCTACAAAGAATGCTTTAGGCATGTTTTACTCCTTGGTTGCAGGTTATTCTTCGATCTCGGTGAGCTTTTTCGCTTTGCGAACATTCACCAGAGAGGCCTTGTATTCAGGAATTGTGGTGTTGGGGTCACCTACCGACGGGGTAAGACGGTTGGTGGCATCACCACATCCGGGGGTAGTCCAGCCGAAGCAGAAAGGCATACCGACTTCATGCACGGTACGGCCCTTGATCTTGAACGGGGTCATACGCACGGTAACCATGGCAATGGCTTCAACCCTGCCGCGAATTGATTCCACGACAACCGGATCGCCGTTTTCAATACCCTTTTCTTTGGCCAGCTCGGGGCTCATTTCCACATAAAGCTGCGGTTCAGCTTCGAGCAGGGCCGGGGTGTTACGGGTATCACCGCCGCCGCACCAGTGTTCGGTGAGGCTGTAGGTGGTCAGGACGATGGGGTACCGGTCGTCCGCGGCTTCAGCCAGTTTGTCGAGGTCACTGGTAGTGTACTTGTAGACCGGGCTGTTCAGCTGGCGTGAGAACGGATGGCTGGAGATGGGAGTTTCCACCGGCTCGTAATGCTCGGGGAAAGGACCATCCTGCAGACCGGGACCGTAGAGCTGCCCGTGGCCTTCCTTGCGCATGATGAAGGGATAACGTCCCTTACCGGTAGCCATGGGCGGCCATCCGCCATCAGGTACGTCACCGATCCACTTGGAACCGTTCCATTCGATAACGGC
Source organism: Desulfovibrio sp. JC010 (assembly GCF_010470675.1). Taxonomy (NCBI): domain Bacteria; kingdom Pseudomonadati; phylum Thermodesulfobacteriota; class Desulfovibrionia; order Desulfovibrionales; family Desulfovibrionaceae; genus Desulfovibrio; species Desulfovibrio sp. JC010. The sequence continues at coordinate 53,665 of NZ_VOIQ01000007.1, read as the reverse complement.
TTTCTCAGGAGCATAAGGTTTACCGTTAAGATCGACAGAGGCTCTGTTGTAGAGGATGCGGCGGTTGACAGGCCAGCACCATGCGTAGTTGGGGAAGAGGTTGATCTTGGCCTGCATTGGAGTCTGTGCCAGACTGCGACGCTTGGCCTTGTTGCCTGCTTCCTCGGTGTAACTGCCCGCGTAAAGCCAGTTCAGGGAGGATGTGGAACCGTCGTCCTTGAGGGCTACGAATGAAGGAACCTGCTGGCCCTTTTTGTATTTCTTGCCCTTGAATTCCATATCCTTGGTGAAGCGGCCGTTGATGCGCTGGGCAACATCTTCGGGATCATAATAGGAAGGCCAGTCAAGAGTAAGCAGAGGCTCGGGGTAAACACCGTTCTCTTTGTTGTAGAGGCGGCGTACGTGGTTGATGATGTCCACGTACATCTCACCCATGCTCTTGGATTCGCCCATGGGGCGTGCGGCTTCGTAGTGCCAGAGCAGCCAGCGGCCGGAGGAGCTGATGGAACCCGCTTTTTCCGCACGCTGGGCGGAAGGCAGCATAAAGACTTCAGTCTTCATGCTGGTGGGATCAACACCCGGACGGTGCCAGTTATCGGAGGTCTCGGTGTGGTGAATCTCACCCACTACCAGCCAGTCGAGGTTATCAAGGGCCTTACGGGCCTTGTTGGAGTTGGGAACACTCATGGCCGGGTTGGTTCCGAATGCGAAACCACCCTTGATGTCGCCGCGGTACATGCGGTCGAAGATGAAGAGGTAGGAATAATCTTCGCCGTCATCCGCCTTGGGCAGCATCTGGTAACCGAAGCCGTTCTCGGCAGTGGCATTATCGCCGCGCCAGCCCTTGAGCAGGGAGGCCATGTACTTGGGCTTATGCTGCCACCAGTTGGCACTCTGCGGGTCTTTGGAGACCGGAGTAGTTGCCTTGGTGTATTCCTCAAAGGAACCCATGCTTGCTTTAGGCATGGGCAGGTAACCGGGCAGGATGTGCCAGAGGATACAGTGGTCAGTGGAACCCTGTACGTTAGGCTCACCGCGCAGGGCGTTGATACCGCCGCCGGCCACACCGATGTTACCGAGCAGAAGCTGGAGAATGGCACTGGAACGGATATTCTGCACGCCCACAGTGTGCTGGGTCCAGCCAAGGGCGTACATGATGGTTCCGGCCTTATCGCGTTTACCTGTGCCGGAGTATTCCTTGTAGACCTTGAGCAGGTTGTCTTTGGAGACACCGGTGGTCTTGGAAACATTGGACAGGCTGTAGCGGGAGTAATGCTTCTTGAGCATCTGGAATACACAGCGGGAATTCTTCAGGGATTCGTCCCGCTTGGGAACGCCGTTCTTATCCGTTTCGAAAGCCCATTTGGACTTATCGTACTTACGCGCATTTTTATCATATCCGGTAAACAGACCGCGGGAGAACTTGAAGTCCTTACCGACGATAAAAGCCGCGTTGGTGTAGTTGGTAACGTATTCCTTGAAGTAGAGATCGTTCTCAAGAACGTAATTGATCATACCGCCCATGAAAGCGATATCGGTACCGGATCTGAGAGGAACGTGAAAATCACTTCTCGCAGAGGTACGTGAGAATTTGGGGTCTACATGCATGACCTTGGCGCCTTTGTCCTTGGCCCGCAGTACCCATTTGAAGGAGATAGGATGGTGCTCCGCAGCGTTACTACCGATAATCAGGATAGAATCCGCGTTTTCAATATCGCACCAGTGGTTTGTCATCGCACCGCGCCCGAACGACTCTGCCAGAGCCGCAACTGTTGCGCTGTGTCAGATACGCGCCTGGTGATCAAAATGCACCAGGCCGAGGCCGCGCACACCCTGATGGACGACTGCACACTCCTCGTTATCCATCTGTGATGTACCGAGATGGAAAATTGATTCTACACGGTTGACTTCCTGCCCCTTGGCATTGAAACGTTTGAAGTCAGCATCACGTGTTTCCTTTACGCGGCGGGCAATGCGGTCAAGCACAAAGTCCCAGCTCTTTTCTTCCCATTTAGTGCTGTAGGGAGCACGGTAAAGGGGCTTTTCAATGCGGTGGTGGTTGTTATGCATGGAAAGCATAGCAGCACCCTTCGCACAAAGAGCACCTTCACTGACCGGGTAATCCGGATCACCCTCAGTGCTGACGATCTTGCCGTCCTTCACATGGGCGATAAAATGGCAGCTCAGCGAACAGAAAGGACAGATGGAAATAACTTCCTTCGCGCCCTTGATCTTCAGCCCCGCAGCATAAGCCTGCGTAGGCGTGAGATCCAGTCCCAGCTGGCTCATACCGATACTTGCGACACCGACGCCCGCAAGTTTCATGAACCCTCGCCGTGAAATATTCATGGAACCTCCTCAGTTTAATCAGGTTTTCATCCGGCATTTAAACCGGCTGGAATCCTGACAATTTCTTTGATGGTTCCATAGAATCTTATGCGTGAAATAAAGTCAATAAATGCAATATGTTAGATTTAGCACATATGAGTATTATTTTTAAGCTGAGCAGCTTACTTAATGACTGAGCGGAGTCGATGGGTAGATTTATAGATAATAGTAAGGATTGGGATTGTTCTTCTATTTAGAAATTGCCTTCGCATTTCTCGTAAGGTAAACCGGATAAAAGGCCGCAATTTGCAACAAGTTGCAGCCGAATTCCAAAATATTCCCAGCAAATAAAAAACGGCACAGCTTGCGCCACTTTTGAGAGATGGTTATGGATTACACACAGTTCAAAAAAGCAATCCTCCGCTTTGAGGAGATGCTCCGTAAATACAATGAAGGGTCTGCCGATCTTGACGAAATAACAAAAGATGCTGTGCAGGATTCATTGGTCAAACGTTTTGAATACACGCTGGAACTGGCTTGGAAAAGCTGCAAGCGGCATTTGTCCGAAGAAGGATACGTTGAAGTTAAAACCATGGGACCGAAACCGATGATGCGTTTTGCGTTCACTGCGGACCTTATCACCAATGTTGAAAACTGGCTCGGGTACATCAATGCCCGTAATGATACCTCGCACGATTACTCCGGGGACAAGGCAGACGCCATCTTAGATATTGTGGATGATTTTTATAATGATGTGGTCGAGTTATACAAAAAGATTTCAAAGGAAACGTGGGAATAATGCCGAAAATTGATGTCAGCCCCACGCAGTTGAAGATAATTCTTTCACTGATTGAAACCCATCTGCCGGACACCACCATCTGGGCATACGGGTCCCGCGCTACAGGCTCTGCCCGTCCACAATCCGACTTGGACCTTGTAGCTTTTGCTTCTGCTGATCAGAAAAAAGCCGTCTACAACTTAAAAGAAGCATTTGAGGAAAGCGATCTGCCTTTTATCGTGGATTTGTTTGTCTGGGACACTGTGCCTGATGAATTCCGGAAAAATATTGAGCGGGAGCGGGTTGTTTTGGTGGGTGGGTAAAAAGTCCCCAAGTGGCAGAACCAAGGATACAAAGTCGCTCTGGTATTCTTAGCACTTGAGAATGAACAGGCCGCCATTGATCGCGTAGCCTACCGGGTCTCTCAGGGCGGGCATGATATTCCAGTGGATGTCATCAAAAGACGCTTCCAAAATGGATTAAAAAATTTTCCTACATACAAAAAACTTGTGGATGAATGGTTTCTGTTTGATAATATGAAAAACAGGTCCACACCTGATCGACTTTGGAGGAAATCAAAATGACTAAAGACACCAACAACGAAATGCTGACATTAATAGAAAAAGCATTAAAGCGTTCTGCCCTCAAAGCACGGGAAACCGCCCTCTAAACGAACACTCCCATAGTTGTCAAAGTCGATGGCGAAGTTAAACACCTCAAAGTAACCGAGCAGGATATCAAAGAATACCGCGAATCCATTAAAGACGCTTTGTAGCCTCTCCAGCTAATCAAGTTGCAAAAACCTCGTACTCCAGTGCGAGGTCTTTTTTATCCCCTCTACAAATAAATCACAGGCAAAACCACCGACAACACACCCCACATAAGCAAAACCAGCGGCGTCCCCACCCGCAAAAAATCCGCGAAGGAATATTCCCCAGCGTTCATGACCAGCAGGTTGGTTTTGTACGCCATGGGAGTGGCAAAACTCATGTTGGCCCCGAAGAGGACAGCCAGTATGAAGGGTTCCGGGTCCAGATTCAGCTGCTGGGCAATGGAGAGCGCGATGGGGGTTCCGATTACGGCTGTTGCATTGTTGGAAATTATGTTGGTGAAAATAGCCATAAGCAGCATCAGCCCGCTGAGAATCAAAGCTGCGGGAGCATCGCCGCTGAGTGCTACGAACAATTTACCCAGATAGTCCGCGCCCCCTGTAATCAGCATGGCTTTGCCTAGAGCCAGACTTGTGACCACAATCAGCACCACCTGCACGTTCAGTGCGCGTGTGGCGTCCCGCCATGTTATGCATCCGGTCAGGATCATGAACAATGCTCCGCATGGTGCGCTGATGGCGATGGGCAGTATGCCGAAAGCGGCGGTCAGTATTATTCCCAGCATGATGCTAAGTGCCAGATGGACCTTTCGGGAATACGGGAGATCCATTGTGGAATCCAGGACCAGCACCTTGGTGTTCTTTTTAAGTTCCGTAATTCTCTCCCGCGCTCCCTGCACAAGGAGAATATCACCCTGCTTCAATTTTATGTCGCTTATCTTATCCAGATAACGTTTCAGCTTCTTCCCGGAACGGTGAATGGCAAGGGTTGTCATGCCCGTGCGCTGGGCGAAATGGTATTTCTTCAAAGTCGTGCCTTTCAGCGGTGAGCCTTGATAGATTACGATTTCCGCGATCTGCTGGTCAGTCGCTTCGAGTGGTGTCTTGGAATCAATGGGAACGTTTGATCCCACAGGAAAAAGCGTGCCGTGCAGTACCTTTTCAAACTCTTTGAGCTGATCCGGGGTGTCATTTATTACAAGGTGATCCCCTGTTTGCAGGATGGCTCCCGGATGCAGGTAGATCGGCTTTCCTTCGCCACGTTCAATTGCCGAAACCTTCATGGCATTATCGGTAAGTTCAAAAGCCTTTGAGAGAGGATTGCCTACCAAAGGACTGTTCTCGGTAACTTCCAGATGGGCGGTAAAAATTCGCGGAGACCTGTCGGTCAGGGTAATGTCTATTTTTGGGATGAGGCGCGGGGCTATCTGCCAGAGATACAGAATACTGATGGATCCGGCGATGACTGCGGGCAGCACGAAATCAAACATTTCCAGACGCTTGAACCCCATATCCGCTGCAACGGAAACCACCAGCAGGTTGGTGGAGGTTCCGATGGTTGTGGCGGTTCCGCCCAGCAGAGTGGAAAAGCCCATGGGCATAAGTACCGATGAAGCCGGAGCCCCGGTCCGCAGCGATACGCTGATGAGAACCGGCAACAGCAGAACCACCACCGGGACATTATTGATAAAGGCACTGATGAAAGCCCCCAGCAGCAGAGTCAGTAAAAACGAAAGGGAAGGGCTTTTTTTCCATAACCGGGCCAGCATACGTCCCATGGGATCCAGCGATCCTGTACGCAAAAGCCCCTGCCCGGCAATCATGAGCGCGCATACCGCAATGAGGGCTTCGTTACCGAATCCGTAGAAGAAATTTACGGCGTGGAATGTTTCACCGCCTGATTGATAGGGGAAAAGCTCAAATCCAACCGTCAGAATCAGGAGAATAATCAGACTGGAGGTTTCCAGCGGAGTCTTTTTCCGGCTGAATAATATCAATGCAACAGCTGTCAAGGCCAATACTGCCAAAGCATGAATATCCGGGAGCGGGGGTAGTGTCATGACAATTCTCCAGTCGCAGGATGAGTAAGGGAAGCTTCTGTATAATACTGGAAAATATATTGGGTGAACAGAGATAAAACCATCCGCTGCAACTGATGGATGATGAGTAAACACTTGAGGAGAATATTTTTGTCATCCCCATGGACACAACCTCCCCCAACTGGCAAAATAGCAGCAATAATCAAACTACCCTGCTACCAAAACAATAAGGGGGGGAGCACCCATGACCCAGACAGTCATCCAGCACCTGCTGGAGCGATTAAAAGAAATCGGAATAACAGATATTTTCGGGGTTCCGGGCGACTATTCCTTTCCGGTGAATGATGCCTTCTGCAATGATTCAGACTTCAACTGGATCGGCTGTTGTAACGAACTCAATGCCGCCTATGCCGCAGACGGCTACGCCCGCATCAAGGGTAAATCCGCTGTCTGCACCACCTACGGTGTGGGCGAACTGAGCGCAATTAACGGTATTGCCGGATGCTATGCCGAAAACCTGCCTGTCTTCCATATTGTGGGCATGCCCAAATGCTCGGTGCAGCGTAACGGCAACCTCATCCATCACACACTTGGCAACGGTGAATTCGACCTTTTTCATAAGATGACCCAACCTGTGGTTTGCGCCAGCACCATCCTTACCGCTGAAAACACCGTGGCCGAGGTGGAACGCTGCATCAATGCCGCGCTGAGCAAAAAGCAACCAGTGTACATCGCGGTTCCTGCGGATGAAGCACTCAAAGAACTGGGCTGCACCAAGCCGCATACCCTGCCCATGCCTGTGAGCGATCAGGATACCCTTGAAACAATCATTCCTTTGATTCTTGAAAGGCTGGAGCAATCGAAAAACGGCATCGCCATGGTCGGTGCGCTTATCGGACGCTATGAACTGCATAAGCCCATGCTGGAATTCATTGATAAATCAGGCATTCCCTTTACCTCCATGTTCATGGCCAAGGGCACGCTTTCCGAGACGCATCCCAATTTCATCGGGGTCTACAACGGGCGCATCCTTGATGAAGAAGTGTGCCGGACCGTTGAATCAGCTGATCTGGTGGTCAGTTTCGGCACCATCCGTTCGGACATCAACACCGGGGCCTTTACTGTAAATATCGACCCCGACCGCGAAATCAAAATCCATCCCGACCGGGTCTGCATAGGGCATGCGGTCTACCATAATCTGCTTCTGGAAGATGTGCTGCGCGAACTTTGCGCACGCATAGGAAAACTCTCCCTGCCCATACCCATGACCCCGCAGGGGCTGGGTGATCCCGTGGGCAAGCCGGACGATGAAATCACAGCTGAATCCCTCTATCCGCGCATTGAACGCTTTTTCGCAGCGGGCGACATCATCATGGGGGAAACCGGAACCGCCTCCATGGGGCTGGTCAATTCCCGGTTGCCCGAGGATGCTGTCTTCTTCAACCAGACCCTATGGGGTTCCATCGGCTGGGCTACTCCAGCTGCCTTCGGCGCGGCCATGGCTTCCCCGGACCGCCGCACCCTGCTGCTTACCGGGGAAGGCGCGCACCAGATGACTGTACAGGAGATCTGCCAGTTTGCGCGTTTCAAGCTCAAGCCCGTAATCATCTGCGTGAATAATGACGGCTATCTCATCGAGCGGCTGCTCTGCGAAGATCCGTACATTTATTATAATGATCTGGCGCAATGGAATTACAGCAAACTGCCCGAAGCTTTGGGCATGGACGGCTGGTTCAGCGCAAAAGTGACCACCAATGGCGAACTTGACGAGGCTTTGCAGAAGGCCGCAACAGCAGACAGCGGCTGTTATATCGAAGTGGTGACCGGGATGATGGAAAGCCCGGAAATGGGCCGGGTGCTGAATGAAATTGTTGTGAAAGGTCCGGGCTGGAAGGCGTAGTCATAAAAATCAGGAAAAAAACCCTTGCATGATCATCCATGCAAGGGCTGATAATTTCAACTCTCTCCGAAGCTCCGTGACTTCCAAGGGAAGATTTCCTCCGCCCTTGCGCGGGCATCCTGTTCAACCTTATTGAACCATTCCAAATATTTGTCCCGAACAACCCGTCCGGCTTCGGTCAGGCGGTAGCCGCTGCGCCTGCTGCCTGCCCGCTCCATAAGCTGGAAACCGAGCACCTGTTCGGTCTGTTTAATCTTGCCCCATGCAGCGCGGTAGGACATGCCCAGCTCTTCGGATGCTTTTTTTAGCGAGCCGCAGGTTTCAATCTTGTCCAACAGAAGCAGCCTGCCGTAGCCGAAGAAAACACCCTCGCCTCCTTCCAGCCAGAGATGCAGCCGGATAGTGGGTTTATGGGAATCCATATCTGCCAGTGCCGCTGTCCCACCCATTTCAGGCGGGTCAAGATTCTTATGCATACTCGCCTCCTATTTTCCGAAAGGACATTTGGGGAATGTGCAGACCTTGCACTCCATGCAGTAGCCGCCGTCAGCAAATGACGCGAGATCACTGCGGGTGATTTCCTGCCCCGCAATCACCTTGGGCAGGACCAGATCCAGACTTGTGGTCTTGAAAAAAAGCGCGCAGGCCGGAACCCCGATCACCCTCGCATTGCCGGCTTTAGCCAGCAGGAGCATGGTGCCGGGGAGTACCGGAGCACCATAAAGGAGGTCGGATACTCCGGCATCCACCAGGCCGTGGCGGGTCACGTCATCAGGATCGACAGACATCCCCGCGGTTGTGATGAGCAGGTCACAACCGTCTTCCATAAGGGAGAGGGCCGCATCGCGGATTTCCTCGCGGTTGTCCGGCTTAATGACAGAGCGGATAACCTCGCAGCCCAGTGCCTGCACCTTTGCAGTGATGACAGACTCAAATTTATCGTCGATCAACCCGTTGAAGACTTCATCTCCGGTGATGAGGATGCCGACTTTCTTGCGCTTAAGGGGAAGCACCTTGAACAGCGGATCGCCGTTCAACGCGGAAACAGCGCGGGAAAAATTCTCGCGGGAAAGATAGAGCGGAATGGCCCGTGTTCCGGCAATGCGTGCACCTTCCTTAACCAGAGTGCCGCTCTTACGGGCCGCGACCATGACGTCAGGCACGAGGTTGAAACGATTCATCATTTCAAGATCGCTGACCAAAACACCGTCATGTTCGGCGAGCAGGGTGACCTTGCCCTCTTTCGGCTCGCCGTCGGTACAGATACCGCCCCCGGCCATGATCCGTCCGAAGGTGCGGGCAGCCTCGTTCTCATGCACCCACTCCCCTTCCGGGATATCGCCCTCGTCCACATAGATGTGATTCTTGCCGATCATCTGCAGGCGACAGATATCGTGGGCGGTAAAGTCGTGATCCTTACGGAATTCCGGCCCCTTGCTTTCACCGGGAACAATGCGGGTCATGTCGTGCACTGCGGTTTTGCCTTCGGCTTCATCCACGGGAACGACCTTCAGACCTTGAGGAAGCGGCGCAGTGGAAGCCTTCAGCCCGGCATCGCGGCTGATATAGGGACTTTCACCCTGACAGCTTCTACAGATAGCACCGAACGAACCGGGATAGGCATCCCCGCAAATAGGACAGGTAGTGATGCCGCCCTTGCTGCGCTTGATCATGGCTTCGGGCTTGATCTGCACAGCCTCGACGGAACAAAATGATGCTCCGGCCTCACGGATTTCCGCATGAAGCTTTACGGAATCCTGCTCATGCTTGGGGCGTCTTTTGAAAAACCATGATTCGGTTTCCGGCCAGTCTTTAAGTTTCTCGGGGTCCACCCGTATACGCACACCCTCGCCTGTGTACTTATCGTAAAGAGAAAGGGCATAGACCCCGAGATTCTTAACTCGTAACCAGCCGTTACCTGTGCTGCATACGGTAAGCATCTGCACGGCATCGGGCAGACACCATGAAGTCTCGGAAATGGCATCGAAAATAGCACCTTCAGGAAGATGCCGCCGGGCCTCCTCCATCATATAACCACCTAGAATAAGTCCCGGCGCGGGGCTGCCGTGAAAATTACGGGCAGCATCGATGAATTCATCATAAGTATAAGGGCCGATGGAATCATCGCGGACCGGTGCTGAGTTTTCCTGACTGATGGCGGCTTCAAGATTCATGTTCTCTCCATATGCTAAAAACTTTAATTATGCCGTATGGGACACAATTAAAGAAAGCCGGAAGGAACTACAAAAACATCGGGATTGGGTACGGTTTGGAACAAAACTATTTTTTCACAATATTTTAGTATCTTAATAAATCATCCTTTCCTGCTCCAACGGTATGAAACTTAATATATTTATAACCTCAATCAAACAACCTCAACTCAAACCTATCGAACTAACATATTAATCCCAAAGGGTTTTACCGGCAAAAATCGATAAAGGGGAGATATATGTTAAAATAAACAAGTATGTTGATTCCGCCTGAATTAACTTGCGCCTCTCAAGCACAACAGAAACAGCCGGCCTTTCCATTAAGTTTGCATTCCCCGGCAGCCCCCTCTATAAAGGCTGCGAACATTTAACTCTCCACAGGGATAAAACAATGCAGATCTGGGTCGACGCCGATGCCTGCCCCAAGGCCGTAAAAGAAATTCTATTCAAAACAGCCGTGCGCCGGGAGGTAGAGCTTACCCTCGTAGCCAACCAGTACATGAACATTCCCACTTCACCTTTCATCCATATGCTCAAGGTCGGTGCCGGGTTTGATGTGGCGGACAATGAAATTGTCAAGCAGTGCAGCCCCGGCGATCTGGTCATCACTGCGGATATTCCGCTGGCGGACAAGATTGTGGACAAAGGAGCCACGGGCCTTAATCCGCGCGGCGAGCTCTACACTGAGGACAATATCAAAGGAATTTTAAGCATGCGCAATCTCATGGAAGAACTGCGCAGTGCGGGCACTGTCTCCGGCGGCCCTGCCGCATTCAGCCCCAAGGACAAGCAGAACTTCACCAACCAGCTGGATAAATTCCTGACCCGCGCACTGAACCGGACATAGCTCAACGAAAAATTTTGCGGTAATTATATACACCGCCTCCCCAAATCTGCTAAGCTAGGCTTGAAAACCATAGCTTGATGATCAGATAAATACGGGAGGCCAGCATGACCGATCTCAATTTCTCAGACCAGAAGAGTGCTGAATTATACAAGTTGGAAAAGCTGAATCATATTCTTTCCATCGCTGTTCAGGCCCCTTTTTATAAAAAACTATATCAGGGCATCGAACTGCCGCTGAAGAATCTGGATGAGCTGAAAAAGCTCCCCGTGATTGACAAGCAGACCCTCTGCACCGAAGGGGAAACCTGCAAAAAGTCCCTGTACACCCGCAATAACGGGGGATTCTACAAATTCTCCACCGGAGGCACTTCCGGGCGGATGAGTTTTGCCCGTTACAGTCTGGATGAATTTCATGAAGTATGCTTTGGCGCGGCATACGGCCTCACAGCCTGCGGCATCACCCCGGATGACTTGGTGGCCAACTGCATCCGGGCCGGGGCTTTCTGGACCGGGTTCCTGACAAGCTACCGCGCACTGGAGATGATAGGATGCAACATCCTGCCCATCACCGACAACCAGCCAGTGGAAAAGACTTTGGAATATCTGGAAATGATGCAGCCGAACACCCTCTTCGGCATCTCGCCCACACTGGTCCAGATCGCACAGGAAGCAACCCGGCGCGGCATCAAGCTGCATATTGAAAAAGTAGCCTTTGCCTCCACTCCACTGACCACGGAACAGGAAAAATATCTGGCTTCGGTCTGGCCCGATGCAACCTTCCATTCTGCCGGATACGGCGCGGCAGAAGTAGGCCCCATCGGTTTCCAGTGCGAACACTGCACCGGAACCGAACACCATGTACTGCAACCCGACTGCATAGTGGAAAAGGACGACGACGGTGCCATCATCGCCACCTCCCTGATCCGCGTCCTGCAGCCGGCCATCCGCATGAAGGTGGGCGACGACATTGAATGGATGGAAGGCGAATGCGAATGCGGCCGAACCAGCCCGCGCTTCAAGCTGCTGCAACGCTCTGATGAAATCATCGAATTCAGCCATGATTCCATGACCCTGGACCAGCTAGGTTCCTGCCTCGGCAAGTTCGATGAACTGGCCCCGGTCTTCCAGGTCAGGCTGGACCTCAACGCCGATAAAACAGATATCATCGTCCGCGTTGAAGCCGCAGACTGTGACGCCGTGGATGATTTTCAGCTGACTTCAAAGGTCTACGAATGCTTAAGCGGCGACATCCCCGCAGTAGGAACCAACCGCGACAAGAACAACATCCGGGCCTTCAAGATCCTGATCGTCCCCTCGGGCGGCATCCCGCGTGTGGAAACCACCGGAAAAATCCGGAGGGTTATTGATAAGCGGTTCATGTAGATTCATTGTAATAATTATACAGCCCCTCTTTGCCTTAAGTGGCGAAGAGGGGCTTATATTTTCAATCAACCGTTGACGCATAGGTTAAAAGTAATTAACAAAAAATATGCTTCACAGCTTTTTCGGCGATAATCTTCCGAAAACAGCCTAGTTCACAAACTTATTACGGAGTCTTAAGTGATAATTCTCTCTTTTTGTTTTGACAATGCCTGGTCATTTAAGGATGAGCAGTGCCTCGACTTTGATTTTAAAAGTGTTGATAAAAAATATTCCGATGATCCCCGTTTTATTGAGCTGGCGGAAAATCATTACGTGCCTTCCGTGATCACATGCATCGGAGCAAATGCTTCCGGTAAGTCGAACCTGATCAAGACCCTTTCTGCTCTTCTTTCTTTTATGACAAACAGGCAAAAAGCACTAAAAATTGATTTCTTCAGGTTGTCAGAAAAACCGAGTCCGATCTCTGATTTTGAACTTGTATGCGAAATTTCAGGAACAATTTTCCGCTACTCACTTGGTTATGACCGTGCGGCTGCACAAGTTGATTATGAAGAGCTTTATGAGTCAAACCCCAAAACAGGGCGTTGGAATTATATATTTAAAAGAGAGCTGGATGATGACGGCGAAATCCAGATAACAAAAGGAACAAAAGCCAAATTCAGCATTGATAAAATGAAACGTGAACTGGAACATAGTGAATCGCTTCTTGCTGTTTCTGATTCATTGAAACACGAAACTGGACTTGAAGAAATATTGGAAGGATTGAATCTATTTTTTGTATACAAATACAACAATTATGTTCCAGTGATAGAAGCAACAAAAGCATTCAAGGACTTGAACATAATAGACAACGTTTCCAATTATCTGAAGTCATTCGATGTAGGAATTGAGCGGATTGAGCATTCAGAAATCGAAATAGAACAAGAGTTTCTTGATTCTGAACCCGTAAAGAAAATCAAAGGCTTGCTGGACAATATGCCCGACGAGAGTATTCCCACCCCTAAGGTGTATACTAATTTCTTTGCAGGTAAAGTTGAAGTGTGCGAAGCGATACATGAAATCAATGGCTTTGAATACAGATTCGATATCAACCTTGAGTCAGACGGAACCAAGCAACTCATTAAAGTCCTTTTTCCGATCATAGCAGCTCTTACAACAGGGGGAGTTGCCATCATTGATGAAATAGAAGTGGGACTGCATCCTATTGTTGTTGAAGAAATGATTGAACGTTTCAGAGAGCAGTCCGGTGAAGAATTGCGTGGCCAGCTCATCTGCAGCAGCCACAGCGTCAACGTCATAAACCAACTCAGCAAAAGACAGATTGTGCTGGTGGAAAAAGACCGCAAAACTCTTGAGAGTCAGGCATGGTTTCTCAATGACGTAAAGGATGTCAAAGAGCGGGATAACTTCTTCATGAATTACATCACCGGAAAATACGGTGCCATCCCGCAGGTAAGCTAATGGCTAAAAGATCAGAAGGCTCCCGTAAGAGCAGAAAGTTTCAACGCAGAAAACAACGCCCCCAAAGACTACAAAAAACATCTGTACTTGTTTTTGGAGAAGATCAGGCTTGTCGGGAATTATACAAAATAATCTCGTATTTCTACCCGGCACACGAAAACTACAGCGTTCGGCCTTCATTCGGAAATGGCCGCAGCCCGATTGATGTTGTCAAAGAAGCCATACTCTACAAAGACAACAGCTTTGATAAAATCATAGTCATTATGGATTCTGATTTTATTGAATACGACAGACTGAATACAGAACAAATCATTGCGGAAGCCTGCAAAAAGATCCCAAACAAAAGACTGCTCTTCAAAAAACCAGACAAGTCGCAAATAAAACTCTTCGCAATAGAACCCAACTGCTGTGAATGCTTTTTACTGGAACTGACAAAAACCGGAAAAGTCTCCACAAGGAAGTGCAAAAACTGCAAGGACACCTGTAAGCAAAAGAAAATTAACTCAAACGATCATTCCAAATATATCGCAAAGATTGACCACAAACACCTTGAGCAGATGCGCAAGCAATCTAAATATAAATGGCTGAATGATCTGATTATCGAAATCCAGAGTGATCCCACTCAATAAAATTTCAGAATTTCATCAACACTTATTAAAATTATGCAGCCCCTCTTTGCCTTAAGTGGCGAAGAGGGGGTTTATTTTGCAAAATTACGCCCGTGTAATTTTCAGGTAATCAGCCCGCAAGAGTACTCACTCATATTCCCCCGAAGTAAACACTTATTTCCAAACAAGGGGAAAACATGAAACTTTATAAAAAAGACACACCGCTGACCTTTTCAAGGGACGCCATACGCTTTTTCTTTGCCGCAAACTTTTACTTTCTGGGCAAGCTTATGGGCATCGATTTTGAACTGGAAAGTGAATATCTGGTACTCGGTTCCATAATTCTTTTTGGCCCGTTCTTCTGCGGCTGGGCCTGTCCCTTCGGGGCTGCGTCCTACTTTGCCACCCGCGTGGGCAATAAGCTCTTTCCCAAGCTGCAATTCAACATCCCCCAGCCCTATGACAAATGGCTGCGCATGCTCCGTTACCCGCTGCTGGGCTTCTTCCTCTACCTCTTCACCGTCAAAGGGGTCAGCTACTTCGGTGACCACATCGAAATGTACAAATCCACTGCTTTCTCATGGAACTTCATTAAAGCAAAACATTTTGCGGTCCTGCTGATCCCCCTGTTCATTCCCAACTTCTTCTGTAAATACATGTGCTTTCAAAAAGCGGGCTACAACCTGATCAACAAAGTGATTAAAATCTGCAAAATCAAGCGCAATACAGAAACCTGCATTGATTGCGGAAAATGCGACCGGGTCTGCCCCATGCAGGTCAACCCTTCATCCAAAAATGAAATCTGCGGCGATGACTGCCTGAGCTGCTTCAACTGCCTCGATAATGTCTGCCCGTCCAAGGCAGATGCCCTGTCACTGGAACTGCTCGGCCTGAAAATCAATCCCGGCCTGTTCTCAGCTCTGGTCATGACCGCTTATCTGGCCGCCACCTATCTGGTCTTGTTTGTATATCAATGGTAACAATGAACCCAATGCGGCCAGATAAGCCCGCACTGGGTTCCCAAGGAGACAGACATTGCGGATTTTGATTGTTGAAGACGACACGACCATTGCCGAGTACATTGCCAAAGGGCTGCGCGAAGCAGGCTTTACCGTGGACCATGCAGCGGACGGCAACGAGGGGCTGAACTTCGCCCTGAGTACGGAATATGACGCAGCCGTAATCGACCTCATGCTTCCGGGCCGGGACGGACTGAGCATCATTGCCGAGATGCGGGGCCGCGCGCTGGAAACCCCGGTACTCATCCTCAGTGCCCGCCAGAGTGTGGACGACAAGGTCTCCGGGCTGCAGGCCGGGGGTGACGACTACCTGACCAAACCCTTTTCCTTTGTCGAACTTCAGGCCCGTTTGCAGGCCCTTATCCGCAGGTCTTCGCGCACCCCGGCAGAATCGAAATTACAGGTCGGTGATCTGGTTCTGGACCGCTTCACCCGCGAAGTAAGCCGAGACGGCGAACCGATCATCCTGCACGCACGGGAATACGGACTTCTTGAATACATGATGAACAATTCCGGACGGGTGATCACCAAGACCATGATCCTCGAACATATCTGGGACTACAGTTTCAACCCGCAGACCAATGTGGTGGAAGTGCTCATGCACCGGCTGCGCTCCAAAGTGGACAAACCCTTTGCTGAAAACCTGATTTCCACAATCCGCGGGGTCGGCTATGTGCTCACTGAAAAAAAGGGTTAAAAAATTATTTAATTCCTACCGCATAATTTCCGCGTACTTTCTGCTCTTTGTGGGAAGTACGCTCTGCCTATTCGCCCTGAGCACATTTATGCTCGATTTTTACCTGACCCAGATGGAGCGGGAACGTATCAACGAACGGGTGCAGGTATATAAAAACATCTACAAAAACAAAGGTTTTGCGTCGCTGCTGAGTACAATCCGCAGCCAGCATCAGGCCAACACATTCAGTAATATTTTCATCCACCTGACGGACGGTGACGGCAAAACCGTCTGGCTGACCATACCGCAGGAGCTTGATGAGCTGGACTCAAAACATTTTCTGCTCCCCGACCTGCCTAAACAGACAAAATGGGTACCGTTCAACCTGCCCACACCAACAGACCTTGATATACTCATCACTGCGCTGGATAACGGATTCACCCTACAGACCGGACGGACCACCGGACGTCAGGAATTCATGGTCGAGGGGTTGCAAAGCGTATTCCTGATCACCATTTCCGGGATCATTGTTCTGGGGGCAATCGGTGGGATTATGTTCTCCCGCCATGTGCTGCGCCCGGTACGGGAACTGGCCGCAACAGCAAAAAAAGTTTCATCCGGCAACATGGAAAGCCGGGTTCCGGTCTTTGAAAAAAGCGGGGAATTGCGGGAACTGGCTGAACTTTTCAATATCATGCTGGAACGGATTGAAATCCTGATTACCGCCATGCGCGACACTCTGGGCAATGTCAGCCATGACCTGAAAACCCCGCTGGCCCGCATGAAAGCCCGTATTGAACAGACCCTTCTTTCAGATGCTTCCGCAGAAGAACAGCGGGAAGTGCTCATGGATTGTGCTGAGGATGTAGAACGCATCGACAAACTCATCAACATGCTCATGGATATTACCGAGGCGGAAACAGGCCAGATGCATCTTGCACCCGAACCTCTTTCCTGCTCTGAACTAATCACAGAAACCATTGATCTCTATGAAATAATTGCCGAAGAACGCAACATCATCATAGACAATAAAGCTGATAACTTCATGATTTCAGCAGACCGTCAGCGCACCCTGCAGGTCCTCGGCAACCTGAGCGACAACGGACTTAAATACACCCCGGAAGGCGGAAAAATTATTTTCAGAACCGCGCTTGAAGAGGAATTTACCGTAATTTCCATACAGGACAGCGGCCCCGGAATCCCGGAAGAGGAACGGGAACGCATCTTTGAAAAGCTCTACCGGGGAGATAAAAGCCGTTCCACAAAAGGCGTGGGGCTGGGCTTAAGCCTTGTCCGCGCGGTAATGCAGGCCCACGGCGGCAGTGTCACGGTTCAGGAGGCTTCGCAAGGAGGCAGCATTTTTGAGATTCGCTTTCCAAGAAATTAAAATTACAGCCAAGTAATTTCCGGGTAAGCCGCAGGCAATTCCCATATTCCATGATGTTCTCAACAAACCAAAAGGAGAACCACCATGGATAAATCAATTTTGAAAGAAGCGTTCATTGTTTTATGTGCCGCC
This sequence comes from Desulfovibrio sp. JC010, assembly GCF_010470675.1. NCBI lineage: Bacteria > Pseudomonadati > Thermodesulfobacteriota > Desulfovibrionia > Desulfovibrionales > Desulfovibrionaceae > Desulfovibrio > Desulfovibrio sp. JC010. The sequence goes on along the minus strand of NZ_VOIQ01000007.1, from coordinate 36,288 downwards.
ATCACCATAACCTTCGGGTCCATCTCAGCCATTGCCGACGACTTTTTCAGCGATGACTACATCAAAAGCGCGGATTATATCATACAGGCCGCACAGCAGAGCAACTGCACTCTTGCAGCACTGGTTGCCAAGGCTGAAGAAAAAGCAGAGGGAATTGCCGTTGAAGTGGAGATAGAGGGAGAAGAAAACGGCAGCCGGCATGTTGAAATAGACATCCTCCGCAAGCAGGAAATCGTGCAGGTAACGGCTTCACTTGCAACCGGGGAAATACTGAGTATCAGCCAGCCGGAATTCATGCCCAGTGTGATTGAAAAAATATGCAAATATTATGATCCAATAGAAAAAAGCAAACTGAGTATGGAACAGGCCATTCGTGAGGCAGAACTCAAAACCTGCAGCACCGCCTACCGGGCCGAAATTGAGAATATAGACGGCCTGCTCTGCTACCGGATCAATCTTTTCACAGCGCAAAGGACCCTGATGGTCATGATTGACCCGCAAAACGGAAGAATTCTCAGCCACCGGGATTTTGAGCACCGGGACGACGACTAGTTCAAATATCTAAGCATCATCAATTCCCTGCTCCATCATCAATTTAAAGAGAACTTCGATGAACTTGCCGGAAACAACATCCGGCAGGGAAAAACGGGGCAGGGAATCCCCCTGCATGGCTCCGGTGCAGGCAAACCAGATTTGCGTGGAAACGGAATCCAGTCCGGGACTGAGCACTTCCCGCCACAAACGTCCGTTCTCAGATGAATCCAGCCCGAAAGCCCGGCATTGCAGGGGACGGAATTCAAACAGCCTGCATCTGCCTTCTTCCAGCAACGGGCATGGCGAATCCACGCCCGACAGGCAGAATCCGGCTTCGTTATCAGCGGCCAGTTCGCGCATGGCCCGCTTTTCAATCCGCGCCGTTGCCATGGCCTTTTCAATCACCTCCACCCTTTCCCCGTGGCTCAGTTCAAGGTTGACGCAATGACTGAGGTGCAGGGCTTCGGCCAGAGTCATACTCAGCGGAGTACGACAGCAGAGATCATGGTCCAGACCGCATTGCTGCCTGTTTTCCAGTTCCCCGGCCCGCTGTTCCACTTCACTGACCAGCTTCAGGTAATCATTAAAAAACGGGGAAAGATCGACCTTGCGCGTGAATTCAACTGTGGGAGTACGCGCGGTGAGCTTTCCGCTTTTGCGCCCGTACTTGCGGATGGTCCACCACTGGGAAAAATTGGCGGGCTTTGAACGCAGCTCCTTCATCTTCTTCCCGGCCAGCTTGTGGCCCAGCCCACGCCGCAGCAGGTAGGCATTAAGCACGGTCCCGGTCCTGCCGATGCCGTGACGGCAATGGATGAGCACCTTCTTGCCCAGATAAATGGACTCATCCAGCCATTCAAGCGCGTTTTCCAGTTCCAGCAGACCGGGTGCCTCCTCATCCTCAATAGGCAGATAATAAACCTCAAACCCGGCATTCTGCTCAATCTCATGCAGGTCGCAGAACTCACCGCAAAGGTTGATGATGCCGTCAATCCCCTGCTCTTTCAGGGATTGCAACTGGGCATGACTCATGGGCGCACAGCCCACGGCCAGTTGATCGGTTACCCATGTAATTTTATAGGCATGCCCGTTTTCCTGATCAGCCATCAATCCCCTCCGCTGCGGCAATAAAGCTCTCAAATTCCCTGTCCACCTGCCCGGCGTTATCCAGACGCATATCCATCATCCGGGTCACCGCCATCAGGTAGCCCACTACGACCAGCTGTTTTTGTATGTCGGCAGCAGCAAGACGGCTGCTAACCCCGTCCAGCATATCCCCGCGGATCTCGGTCTCAAATCCGAAATGGACAAGCACCCGGCTGACGAACTCCAGCCGCAGCTTTTTATTTTCAGCCCCGGCCCCGCCGCCCTTGAAACGAAATTTCACATAATTCTGGGCCGCAACATCCCCGCACAGGGAATCAACCTCGGAAAAATGATATCCGAAACGGACCAGCAGATGCAGATAATCTTCAGCCAGCAATCCATAACTGGCAAGCAGTTTGGAATCCTTGCTGAAAATCCCGGCGGACATGCGGTCGAACTCTTCCCAGTCCACGTGGGTCATCTCTTCAGGCCAGACCACCCGTTCATCGGAAAGCCCCTTCCAGAAAGCCTGCATGGGAACGGAGAGTACGTCTGCCGGGGAAAGCTCCTTTCGACTGCGCGCTCCGGCATAAAGCCCCCGGTCCAGATCAATCAGGTAAACCACCAGCGGCAGTTCGGTCCGCAACCGCTTGGATCGGCCCATACCCAACCCGCGCTTATCCACCAGCGAAAACATCTCCTGTACCGCCATTTCATGACAATAACGCACCAGATCATGCAGAGATTCACACCCTTCGGCACTGAAATTTTCGCCATGGGGATCAACTAGATTCAAATGGACCATGGAAGAAATCATGCCCTTGTACAACTCAAGAACACGTGGCGAAACCTGTGTGTCCGCGCAGGAACGGGTCAGCACGTCTTCCACGCACCCTTCATAAACAGCACCGGCCATGCCGTCCACGGTCACCAACTGGCCCGGTTTCAACCGATCAGACACATCACCCACCAGCACGGGAATGCCCATCTCCCTTGCCACGGAACCGAAATGGCTGGCCCGGCTTCCGGCCGAGGAAAGCACCCCGTTGATTTTCGCCGCAAAACTGAGCAGTGAAGGTTTCAAGGCCGGTGTAACTACGATGGCACCCTCCGGGATACGGGAAATTTCCGCGCCGCTGCGGGCAAAGTAGACTTCCCCGCATCCGGCTCCACCGGCAGCCCGTTCCAGTCCGTCCATGATCGGCATGGAGTTGAGGGAAGCAGGCGAAACAAGCTGTCCATGCGCTTCCTGCTGCAAAGGCCGGGTCTGGAGGATATGAAACTGCCCTCCCCGGTCCACGGCCCACTCCATATCCTGCGGACAGCCGAACTGCTCCTCAAGCTTGAGTGCGCATTTTGCCAGTTGAACCAACATTTTCTCATCCGGCAGCCCGGAACGGTCAAATCCGCATTCACTGACCGGACGGGGTTCCTTCCCCCGGTGCAAAGAGGCCTTGACCGGAACCACGCTGCCGTCCACAAGGGAAGCCCCCAGACCGGAAACTCCGTAAATGCCGACACTGTCCCTGCTGAGACAGTCCGGGTCCACAGAATAAACCACCCCGGAACTGCGGGCATCGATCATGGGCACGATGAGCACGGCCATGGCGGTATCGTTGTCGGTCAAGCCGTTGGAGATGCGGTATGATACCGCACGGGGACAATATTTCCCGGCCAGAACACGCTTGTAGCCGTCCAGCACTTCGGCGGGATCGACATTGAGTTCGCTGGCATACTGCCCGGCAAATGAAATTTCGCTGTCTTCGGCCAGTGCGCTGGAACGCACGGCCAGCTTTCCGGTTCCGTCCAGATAAGTTTCCAAGCCGCGCTCTATGGCCCCGGCAACTCCGGGCGGAACTTCACCGTTCAGAAAGAGTTCCTGCAACTCAAGGGTCATGGAAGAGAGCAAGCGAACGTTGTCCACTTCCATACGACTGAGCCTTTCATTCAGCTCTTCACGCAAATTGTTATGATCCACAAAGGCATGGAAAGCATTAGCCGTGACCACAAATCCGGGCAGTGCTTCAGTATGGCCCAACGCGTGCACCCGCCCCAGATTTGCAGCCTTGCCTCCGGCAAGTTCAGGACACTCCCCGGCGGCAGCAAGGGGGACTGTATACGGAGGGCCGGAATCCCCACCGGGCATCAGCAGAGCATGCCGGGCATGATCATCGATACGCTGGAAAGCCTCAGGCAGATCCCGGAATTTATAAGGATGCATTTTCCTCAATTCTCCGATCATCCCGGACACAGCAGAAGAAAGCTGCTTCTGAAGGCTGCCAGCCTGATTGCGATCGGCCAGCCTTTCGCCGTAGAATAGTTCCTCAAGATCCGCCACCAGATCAAGAGCCTGCGAATCATATTCCAGCAGGACTTTGAAAGCCTCATATTTACGCTGCAATAAAGCCCGCGGGGCCAGCAATGTTTCAGCCCAGAATTTCAGGATATTGACAGGCAGCATGCATTCTCCGGTGTATGCTTTCGGTTCGAATATTTTCAGCCTTGTGAACAGGTTATCCCATTACTGCGTCAAATGACAAGGAGGACAAAAATTAATGAAAAAGAACCTTGTATTGAAAAAGCAAATATGCGATTTTTAATTCATAAAAATTTTAATACGTTACAACATTAATTCTATCTCTCAAAAAATTACATGCGCAGACCTGATTTCAGCCTACAACACACAGCCGCAGCATTTGCCCGGCTTAATGAACCGGAATTTCGCACTGACGGACCTCTGGTCTCGGTGCTCATGGCAACCCACAACCGCAAACACTGCCTGCCACGTGCCCTGAAATCCATCCTTGCCCAATCATATAAAAATATTGAAATTTGTCTGGCCCGCGACGGCGGTGAAGCTGTCGATGATGTGGTTGCAAAGCTTAGCGATCCCCGGATCAAGCTGCTTTCATATGAACAGAACCGGGGCAAAGCCGCTGCGCTCAACAGCGCGTTCGAAGCAAGCCGAGGTGAATACATAGCCTACCTTGATGACGACGACATCTGGTATGAAGACCATCTGGAACGGCTCATGTCCGCCGCCAGAATACTGAACCGGGACTTCGTATATTCCAATGGCATGGAAGTTATGCTGGAATCGAAAACAAATCCCAAAGAACTCTCACGCAGCCTGCGTTATGCCCGGCAGGTAAATTTAAAAAACCTGCTGGAATTTAATTACATTACCGGTATCAATGTTCTGCATGAACGATCTTTGTTTGAAAAAGCGGGCGGTTTCGATGAGAATTTAAAGGTGCTCATAGACTTTGACATGTGGCGCAGGCTGGCCTGTTTCGCAGATCCTCTCCATGTAGATTTCACTACAGCCGAGTATTATCTGCACAAAGAAAAAGGCCGCCATATAACTGACCTTGCAGTAAATAATCCTCTAGAATACAGAAAACAGCGTCTCAAAATACTAGCCAAGAACATCCCCCTGCCCGACCCGGAGCTGAGAAAGGAACTTGCGCAGGTTCGCCAACGTGCCCATTTTGACTATGCTGTCTTCAACTGCACAAAAGCACTGGACAACAATGATTTGCAGCTGGCTTCCCGCAGTCTGGCGCAGGCCGGAAAATATTACACGAAACTCCCCACTGCCCAGCTCATGTACGCGGTCTGCCTGCTGCGTTTATCAAATCCACAAGAGGCCCTTGCTGTTTTTAAGGATTGTATCACCCATGATTCAGATACGGCCAGCCTGCTCATGGCCTGCTCGGTAAGCATGATGCTCAAAGATAAATTCGCGAATGAAACACTGACTATTCTGGAAAAAAGAAAAAATATGCTGAGCGCAGAACAGCTTAAAATATTCAGCGACTACAAAGAGCGATATGCCGGGTTCATTTAAAATCAATCCGCACCCCACCTTTTCTGCGCAACATATTGATTTTATCCCCACCGCAAGATAAACAGATAAGGCTGGACCTTGCGTAAAATGGAAAATCAAGGAAACAATCCCCCGGTAACCACGGAGACATTGAGCATAATGACTTATCTGAAAAAATGGTGGCTGGCCCTGAGCTTCATATCACTTGCGGTTGTCCTCACGGCAATTATCATAATCCCCTACACCACCACCTCCCGCAATGCTCTCAACGGATTGGCCCATGATATCATGCTCAATATATCCGCCTATACGCTGGATAAATCCGAAAGCTATCTTCGCCCTGCGGAAAATGCAGCAGAATTGACCCGTTTTCTGGCAGACAGCAACATAGTCAGCAGTGCAAACTCCGAACATATGCTCAAATACTTCATTGAGCAGCTTTCATTATACCATCAGTTTTCAGGCATATACTACGGCAACACCAAAGGTGAATTTTTCATGGTCAACCGCTCAGAGGAAAAAGTTAAGGGCGGTTTATTCACCAAAATAATCAAGATTCACGAAGGTGAAAGAACCGCAAAACTCAGCTGGACCACCCCAGATCATAAAATTCTGGAAAACAAGCTCGACCCGCTGGATAAATACGATCCCAGAAAACGGCCATGGTTCATTGATGCCCTGATGAACAATGACGTAATCTGGACCTCGCCCTACATCTTTTTCTCCAACCAAAAACCCGGGATTACCACAGCCAGTCCGGTCTACGATAAAGCCGGAAATCTTCAGGGAGTTGTCGGGGTAGATATAACCATTGATAAACTCTCAACTTTTCTAAGTAAGCTGAACATAGGCAAAAACGGTAAGGCATTTATTGTTGATACCAGCGGGAATGTCGTGGCTTTCCCGGATGTGGAAGCACTCAAGCAAAGCACCGGAAACAAAATCCGCTTAAGCAAAATCAGCGAACTGCCCGATATTCTCAGCAGAAAGGCTTTCAGTTCCCTGAATATTCCCCCTGATCAATTGCCGAAAAGACCTGTATTCACCACCTTTGAACACAATAATTCCCGCTACAATGCCGTATTCACCCCCTTTAAAAACAACCACTGGCCCTGGATTATCGGGCTATACCTGCCTGAAGACGATTATCTGGGCGAAATCAAGGAAGATTACCGACTCAGTCTGGTAACCGCAGCACTGGCCATTCTGCTGTCAGGCCTTATCGGCTGGATTGTAGCCCGGAAAATCAACGCAGCAAAAGAAACGGCCATTGCCGCCAACCACGCCAAAAGCCAATTTCTGGCAGTCATGAGCCACGAAATAAGGACTCCCATGAACGTCATCCTCGGCACCACCGACCTGCTGAAAGATTCCAATCCGCACGAGGACCAGAAGAAATATATCAAACTGCTCGACAATGCCGGGGAAGGACTGCTGGCCCTGATCAATGACATCCTTGATATGTCCAAAGTTGAGGCCGGACTTCTGGACCTTGAACACATCGACTTCAATCCTTCAAAAATCATGCGCCAGGCATGCAGCGTATTCGAACTCTCAGCTGCCCAGAAAGGGATTGAACTGGCCTGCCGTATTGACGGCAAGCTTCCTGAGCAGGTCAAGGGTGACCCGGTACGGGTAAAGCAGGTTCTGCTGAACCTCATCGGCAATGCAATCAAGTTTACTGAATCAGGCGGGGTATACGTGCAGGCCGGCTGCAAAAAAATCCAGAACGATCAGGTTGAGCTGAAATTTGATATTCAGGATACCGGGCCGGGCATTCCCAAAGACAGACAAAAAGCAATTTTCGAACAGTTCATGCAAGCGGATAAAACCATATCCCGTGAATTTCAGGGAACGGGTCTGGGATTATCCATCAGCAAAAAACTGTGCGAATTGATGAACGGCGACATTAGCGTGTCCAGCACCCCCGGCAGCGGCAGCACTTTCACATTCACCATTACCATGCCGGAAATCAGTTCACCGCCTTCTGAAGATAAAAATGGAACGGTAGATACGGACAATGTGACCCTGCCGCGCAAAGTCCTGCTCATTGAAGACAACCGCAGCAACCGACTGCTCTTCAAGCATTTTATCTCCGACTCGCCGCACATAATGAAGTGCGCAAATGATGGTGAAGAAGGAATCGAAATATTTAAAGAATTTCAGCCGGACATAATCTTCATGGACATCGAAATGCCGGTTATGGACGGCTACAAGGCCACTGAAGAAATCCGTGACTGGGAAAGAATCATCGGACATGCGCCTGTTCCCATTATCGCCCTTTCTGCCCATGCCATCAAAGGTACAGCTGAAGCCGCACGTGAAGCCGGATGCACCAGCTACATGACCAAACCAGTGACCAAACTGCAATTCCTTGAAAGAATTGAACGCGATCACAACTAGCTAAACAATATCAGGAACCATTATTGACTAACTTAAGATTATGAAGCATAACTGATTGAACAAGACAGGCAGGAACCACGGTTTAAAAGACCGTAAGGAGTAGATTATGAATTCCAGAAGAAAATTCATGGCCATGTCCGCTGCTGCCACAGCGGCAATCCTGATGCCCGTGACCAATGCCGCAGCAGAAAAAAGCCGCAGGTATCCTTCAAACGTGGTCTATACCCGCAAAGACACCGGTGTCTGGGATAAAAAAGCAGCCACCCACCTGCCGCAGGTAGAGGTAAAAAACGGGAAAGCCATCATCCGCACCCTGCATCCCATGACCGAAAAACACTACATAGTCCGCCATACCCTTGTGGATAAAGACGGCAATGTGGTGGGCGCAAAAACGTTTTCCAACACTGATGAAAAAGCAGTATCCCGCTTCAAAATTCCAGCCGGAAGCAAAGGTAAAAAATTCTTTGCAACCAGTTTCTGTAACAAACACGATTTCTGGGTCAGTCCGGTAACATTATAAAATCGGCCCTGCTATTCACACGGCATATTAAAGGGAGTGAGTATTAAATGTATTTCAAACAATTAACCACTGAAGGACTCGGCTGTTACTCATATGTAATCGGCTGTCCTGCCGCAGGCGAAATGGTCATCGTGGACCCGCGCCGGGATGTTCAGGAGTATCTTGATATTTCCCGCGAAGAAGGCATGAAAATCACGCGGGTCATCAACACCCATGTCCATGCCGACCATGTGGGCGGGGAGCAGGAGCTTAAATCCATTGTAGGCGCGGAGCTCTACATCCATGAAAACGCGGATGTGGGCTACCAGCGCACCCTCATCAAGGAAGGCGACACCATCACCGTGGGCGCGGCCAAGCTCGATTTTCTACATACTCCGGGACACACCCCGAACGCCATCTCCATTCTGGTCACCGATATCATGCGCGGGGATGAGCCATGGATGATTCTCACCGGGGATCTGCTCTTTGTGGGCGATATAGGACGCCCGGATCTTCCCGGTGATGAAATTCTGGATGAACAGGTGGAAAACCTCTACAACAGCCTGTACAACAAACTGGGCAAGCTTCCTGACTATCTGGAAGTTTACCCGGCTCATGGGCAGGGTTCCCTGTGCGGTAAGGGCATGAGTGCCAAACCAAGCACCACTCTGGGTTATGAGCGGCGTTACAACCCCATGCTCCAATTCAAGACCTTTGAGGATTTCAAGGCCAAGGTACTGGAGTCATTCCCCAGCCGCCCGAAATCTTTCACCCATATCATCAATACCAACTTCAACGGCGCGCCCCTGCTGGAACGCTGCCCGCTGGACCGGGCCATGAACCCGGAAAAATTCAAGCAGATGATCGAACAGGGCTGTACGGTTATCGATGTGCGTGACGCAGCCGGATTCGGCGGGTTCCACATTCCCGGCAGCCTCAACATCGGCCTTGAAAAACAGCTCGCCAACTGGGTAGGCATGGCTGTTGAGCCGGATTCAGATCTGCTGCTGGTGGTCAATTCCAAGGAAGACTACGACCGTATGTGTACCGAACTGCACCGGATCGGCTACGACCGTATTTTCGGCTATCTGCACGGCGGTATGGCAGCATGGCTGCTGGCCGGATACGAGGTGGAAAGCCTGGACCAGAAGTCCACCAGACAACTTCATGCAGCACTGGCGGAAGGAAAGGAGTTCACCCTTCTTGACGTGCGCACCCCGGCCGAAGTTACAGGCGGAATGATCAAGGGAGCCATGCACAAACCCTTTGCCAAAGTACTTGATGAAGGGGTCGATGTGGATAAGGACAGCCCCATTATCGTCATGTGCGGATCAGGCTACCGCTCAAATATCGTGGGAAGTTACCTGAAAAACAACGGCTACACGCAGGTCTGCTCACTTGCAGGCGGGGCCATTGCATGGAATCGCTCTGGATTTAAGATGGGGTAGTTAGCCTTCGGCGACCCTGCCGGGGGCCTTAAACCCTTTTGCAAAAGGGTTTAAGAATCCCAAAACCTTTTATTCAGCTTCGCAGCAAAAGATTGCCAATTGTCTTATAATAAAAAGGCTCCCGTTCTTGTTGGGAGCCTTTTTTAATCTTCCAGAATCTGAAAAATATCATCAATCAAACGCCGGATCTCCGGCAGTAACTCTATGACCTGCTCTCCTGTTATGCCGAGCTTTTCCCACGCCGTACGGTCAATAAATCCGATAACCGGGGAAATTCCCAGATCATAACCTAACGCCTGCGCAATAAAATCCGCCACATGGGTAACCATGGCATCCGGGTCTGTTTTTACCTTGCGCGGATTATGATGCCCCCATGCGGCGGCGATCAGCTGCCGGGGAAACTTCCATTTGTTGAGTATGTAACCGCCGAGAGAAGCATGGTTGAAGCCCAGCAGCTCTTGCTCAGCCTTGTAAAGATTATAGCCGTCACTGTGCGCCAGTTTGTACAGCTCCAGGGCCAGACCCTGATCACTCTCAAAAATCACATGCAGACCGAGGTCATGCATCAAACCACCTGCAAAAAAACGCTCCGGATCACCCAGCTTTGCAAGGATGGCGATTTCCTGTGCCACAACTCCGCAGGCAATGGAGTGCTTCCAGAACTTTTTCAGGTCAAGGACCGGGTTATTCTGACGCTTAAAAAGACTGAGCGAGACAGTACCGAGAGCCAGTGATCCGGCCTTCTCAAAACCGAGTATTTCCACCGCTTTTGCCGGGGTCTCGACCTTTCCGTCAAGCTGGTAGAGTCCACTGTTGGCCAGCCGCAACACAGCCGCGGAAAGCTTGGGCTCATTGTTGATGATCTCAACAAGGTCCTCCATACTGCTTTCCGGATCATCCAGAATTTCCTGTAATTGAATCTGGACCTGCGGCAAAGTGGGTAATACAAGCGATCCACTTAAGAACTCCCCCGGCCCGGCAACCTTTTCACCGCTCCACGGTTCAATGTCATCCGGAAATGTGCGGGGCAGAAAAAGATCCGGTTCATGGATCATCTGCCTGTAGACCTGTTTGAAAGCCTCCTTTTTCAGCACCCGGACCAGATCGGAACTGCCGGCCTGCATAAAAAGCTTATGCACATGGCGGGCCGCGGCTTCCTTAACATCCGGCCTGATTCTAGGCGACTTTCCAGATTTGACCATCAACAGCCCCAACTTGGTTATTTACGCGGGATTCAAAATTTCAAAAATTTCTTCAATCAGCTTCTGAACTTCCGGTATCATATTAACAAAAGATTCAGAAGTAAGCCCGAAACTTTCATAGATTTCATGATCCAGAACACCAAGCACAGAGGACAGACCGAGATCATATCCCATGGCCCGGGCAATGAAATCCGCCACATGGATAATTCCGGCATCAGGATCGCTTTTGGCTATCATCGGATTGTGGTGTCCGGCAGCAGCAAGGACTAAAGACTTCGGAAAATTCCAGTCCTTGATGATAACTCCACCGAGACTTGCATGGTCAAAACCGAGCAGGTCCAATTCAGCATCGTAAAGACTGTTGTCATCTTTGCTGGCATAATCACTGAGCTCAAGTGCGAGGCTCCGGTTGCTTTCAAAAACAACATAAAGCCCGATGTCGTGGAGCATACCGCCCACAAAAAAACGTTCGGTATCTTTATATCCGGCCTCTTTTGCGATTTCCTGCGCAATTACCCCGCAGGCAATGCAATGCTTCCAGAATTTCTCAATATTAAGAACTTGTGTTTCGGAAGAACGCTTGAACAGACTAAGAGAAACAGTACCTAAAGCAAGAGAACTGGCCTGCTTGAATCCCAGCAGGGCCACCGCCCTTGACGGGGTATCCACCTCGGTTCGAAAGCTGTACATGGCACTGTTTGCCAGACGCAGGATGGCTGCCACCAGTTTGGGATCTTTATTGATAATTTCTGCAAGATCATCGGCAGAACTGTCCGGGTCGCTAATGACCTTCTGAATTTCAACCAGAACCTGCGGCAAAGAAGGCAGCACTACTTTTGATTTCAAAAAATCACGCGGTCCTTCAGGGCGCATTCCGTCCCACGGTGCTACATCGGCAGGACGCGGCTGCGGGAGAAACTCATCCGGCTCCACAATCATTTTTTTATAAATATGTTTAAAGGACTCCTTTTTCAAAGTCCTGATCAGATCGGAGTCACCCGCCTGACTGAATAACTTGCGCACATATTTTATGGCCGCATCTTTTATCTGCGGATTAAGCGTCGATGTTTGTTCTACTTCCTGCATGTCTATCCTTTAAAACAATCATTAAGACTGAGATTCAGCAGCCCATTTCACAGTTCGGGACAACCCTTCGTCAAAAGCAACTTCAGCTTTGAATCCTACGGCCGTGATCCTGCTGACATCAGCACGGGAGTGCTTGATATCCCCGGCCCGCTCGGATTTAAAATCAATTTCCTTCGGTGCGGAGGTCAGTTCAGCCACAACCACGGCCAGTTCACGAATGGACCTGCCTTTGCCCGTACCTACATTAAAGACCCCGGTCAACGGTCCCCGGCCCTGTTCATCCAGCCCGGCGGCAATCATATAGGAGGTAACCACGTCAGAAACATAGAGAAAATCACGGCTCTGTTCGCCGTCCCCGAAGATAACCATATTTTTCCCGGCCAGTCCGAAATCCACAAAACGGGAAATCACCCCGCTGTACTGGCTGGTGGGGTCCTGACGCGGTCCGAAAATATTGAAAAAACGCAGGGCACAGCCGTAACCGGATTTCTCAATATAAGACGAAGACTTATACTTGGCCACCCCGTAAGGACTGAGCTGCTCGGCTCCGTCCGCGTACTCTTCCTTGACCGGAAGACGATCCTCGTTGCCGTATTCCGCCGCAGACCCGGCAAAAACAAAACGGGAAAAACCCATTTCCCTTGCCGCATCGAGCATATCCCGGTTGGCCTCGAAATTTACCTGCATGGTCAGTTCAGGATGCTCCACCGAGTAAGGCACGCTGACCACCGCCGCCAGCTGGAACACAACATCCAGCTCCGGGTGCTTATCCTTCAACTCCGCAAGCAGCCCTTCTTCGGTGATGGACCGTTCATAAAAGGTGAAATCAGCATGATCTGCAAATCCTTTCATGTTGTGGGCGTAACCGCTGGCAAAATTATCCACACCCACAACCGCGTGGCCCTGATCAAGCAGGGTCCGGGTCAGGTGGCTGCCGATAAATCCGGCACACCCGGTCACAAGACATGTTTTCTTCATCTCCCCTCCCTCCCGATTTTAAAATAAAGGCTGGCTTGAAAAAGTTATGTACTCCAGATCACGCACACTTTTTGAAACAAGGTAATAGGCAAACATCAAAGAAATAAAACAGGAATAACAATAGCCGTAACCGTAAAAACTAAATCCCAGCTGCATGGTCAGCCAGGTCAGCCCCACGTTGCTGAGCAGAAAGACCAGCGTCACCGCCAGCACTTCCTTACGTAAATCAAAATAAAACAGGATGATCACCGCCACGGAAAGCATGACCTGCATGAGCGATCCCACAAGGGCGATCTGGAGCAACGGCTGCTGCAAGGGTGAAAGCCCGACCATATCCACGAATTCCGGGGCCATGAAAATACAAAGCATGGTCAATGAACCCTGCACAATGAGAATCTCGCGCAGGCTTTCCTTAAGCATGCTGATCATGCCCTGCTTTTCCTTCAGCACACTGGACAGATTCTGCTTGGAGATAATTTTTGCAAAGTAGTCGTGGTAATGCTCGTAAAATTTGGTCTCAATCTTGACCAGAAAAATAGCCAGCGTCGGCACAATGGTCAGGTAAGCAAAGAAAATAGGCCCCTCGTACATATCGTGGGTGCGCAGGTAGGGAACTACCATGCGTGAATCCGGGGCGAACCAGAACATGATCTTGTCCACCCAGATGGCGAGGTTGAAAAACATGCCGATCAGGGCCAGCTCCCAGTATTTAATGAAATAGGAAAACATCTCCGGATCCCAGACCCGGCCCGGCGGAAATTCCGCCAGCAAACGGGCCAGCAGCCAGAAAAAAATCACCGCCTGCCCAAGGGTATAACCCAGCAGATACCCCTCCAACCCGGCCAGCGGATAAAGCAGAAAAGCCCCGCCCACACTGCAGGAAGTACCCACAGCGAAAGCCTGCACAATGGACCTGAAATCCTTTACCGCCGAAAGAAAGATCATGGTCAGCCAGATCATGGCCACAATCAGAAAAAGCACTACCGCAATGATCTTATAGTTGAAGGTCAGCTCAAAAAACCATATGCCGCCGACGCTGATAATCCCCCCGGCCAGCAGCACTATGGCCGCGCTGGTTGAAAAGGCGGTCAATGTTATTTTCTCATCGCCCATATAAAAACGGTCCGCCAGATAGCGGGTCACTACCAGCTGGATATACCCCACGTAGATGAGGGTGAAGGCGTAAACGTAAACAATGGTGGTCCGGAAAATATCCTGATCCTTGGGGGAAAAACCGGAATAGGAATACAACCCCAGCACCGCAAGGCAAAGCACGCTCATAAGCCACGGGCCGGAAGAAACCATGGCCGCGTACAGATATGCGGACATATCCGAAAGAAAGCTGTCCCCGCGCAGCAATTTTCTCAGTTCAAAACCGATTCCAGCCATATTTTACTCCAGATCATCCATTGCCATGTAATCTTTGTAAATATTCAAATATGTTTCATTGAGGTCCGACTCTTTGTAAAAAGTCTTCACCCGCTCAATCCCGGCCTTGGACATTTTGCTCCGCAGGATGGGACTGGTCAGAATTTTCAGGATAGCCTCCCCGGTGCTGACCGGGTCCGCAACCTTGGTCACAATCCCGGACGGCCCGAGAGCCTGATCCGCCACAGTACGCCCTTCCAGAAGCTCCCGGCAGGAACCTACATCCGAAGCCACCGCGGGAATTCCTGCGCAGTTGGCCTCCATGATAACCAGCGGCTGGGCCTCACTGATACTGGTCAGCACAATCACATCAAGCCCCGGCAGGTAGTCGGTAACCCGGACCTTTCCGGTGAACTCCACCACCTCCTCAAGATGCAGCAGACGGACAAGGTTCACGCACTCTTCATAGTACTCCTCATCCTCTTCCGTGGGGCCCATTATGTAGACTTTCAGCTTCTCGATCTTGATGGACACGATTTTGATGGCCCGCAGAAAAGTCTTCACATCCTTGATAGGCACCACCCGGCCCACAAAGCCCACCGCAAACTCGGTCTGGCCCTGATAGTCATGGTCTTCAGCCTTAAGGCCCAGAAAATTATCCAGACTGATCCCGTTGGGAATGATCCTGATCTTGTCCGGGTCCGCACCCTCCTGAATCTCAAGCTGGCGGTTTCCCTCGTAAAGGGTGTAGATAGCAGAAGAATAATCATAACAAAGCCGACCAAGCTGCTCAAACATCCTGATCCAGAAAGTCTGAAATGCGCCGAGCTTGCTGTCAACACGCAGACGATCATCTTCCTTGCGGTAAACCCACTCGGCCTGTGAAATCTCGATCTTGCGTTCCTTGACGTAAATCCCGTGCTCGGTGAGCAGCAGAGGCCGCCCGGTCATAACCCGCGCGATCACCCCCAGAAGACCGGCATATCCGGTTGAAATAGTATGATAAACCTTTGCCTTAGGCAGATCGATGGGCAGCATCTTAAAAATAGGCAGATGAGTGAAACGGTAAGTCCAGAAATAGTCAATAAAAGACTCATCGTTGGTATCCGCCTTGTAACGTTCCACCAGCAGGTCCCACGCTTTCTTGCCATGGAAAAGTTCCGAGAGGGGAAATTTATCATCACGAAAAAGTTCGACCATTCCCCGCATCATGCTGATATCATTGCGGTCCATGCGGTAGTGAAAGCGACGGAGTTGCTCCATATTCTTGCCGGATATCTTCTTGAACGGATTCTTTGAAATTTCCACCGGATCATGCAGGTATACGATCTTGGGATCCACAAAATTATCCGGCACATCGTAGCGGTATTCAGCTTTTTCCTTGGAAGAAGCCAGAATGCAGACCGCAGTAAAAGTAAGCTCCGGCATGCCCTTGATCAGGTTGTGAATCCAACTGGAAACACCACCGGCTACAAACGGATAGGTACCTTCCAGAAGCAGGCAGACATCGTATTCTTTATCCGAACTCATGGCCCACCTCGTCAAAATTCTCTGTTAGCACTTCTTCATCCGCAGTCTTGTTTTCCAGCCAGAAATTGTAAATCAACTTTTTAAACGGGTCCTGTGCTTTCAATTCAGGCCGCGCCCGCAACTGTTCCACTTCCTGAAAAAGAGCGATGAAATTGCCCATATCAAAAAAGACCCGGCAGATTCCCAGACGGGATTCCAGCTCCAGTTCCGGATCAACGATCATACCCCTGTAGATATGCAGGGCTTCAGTAAACTCCCGGCTCTCCACGCAGGATTCCGCAAGACGCATCAGGTAGTCCTTGTTGCCCTCATCCTTTTCCACAGCCTTGCGCCAGTGCTCGCAGGCAAGGACCATGGAACGCTCCTGCATATTCACTTCCGGCAACCCGCTGCGGGCGTAGTTTCTGTAAACCGAAGCCAACTCGGCATGGGCCTGCGCGCTGTCATATCTTTCCGCCCGGAAACGGGCCTTGTCCACGGCCTCGGCATAATCTTCTTCCAGCCGGGTCAGGGCGGTATGGGCATAGAAACGAACCTCGGCACTTTCATCGGAAAGGCTTTTGCGCAGCAGATTCACGGCCTCGGCGGAACCGATGCGCCGCAGCAGGTTTACCGCGCCGCGCTTCATTTCCATATCATCCCCGGCCAGAATATCGGCAATGGGGTGCACATCGACCTCATCATAAAGAAATTCAGTAATATCAGTGGGCAGGTCAACATCAATCCCCCCGCCTTCGTACGCCTTTTCCTTGTACTCTTCGGCCAGCCCCTGACTGCGCATGAGAATGCGGGACGTGAACAGGGTCATGGATATCCCGGCCAGCCCGATCAGAGGCATGAAGATGGTAAACAGGGCCGCGATACGGGGATAATAAAAGGCCATTCCGGGTACAGCCCTCGGCTTGGGAGAGGTAAAAAGGATAAAGGAAAGACCGGAAAGCAGGTGGGCTGCAACGGCTGCGTAGATATGCCAATGGCCTTCAGCGCGATTCAGATACAGCCAGACCGCCCCGCTCTCGAACAGGTAGGAAGCCGCAAAAGCCCCCAGCAGACGCCAGCGCGCCCGTCTGATAACCCTACTCCGCGAAAAGTACACTTACCAGATCCTCTTTAACGTTCTTGACCAGTTCTTCAGGATCTTCCATGCCAAGGGTATACCCGGCCACCCCGGCCCGTAGTTCCACAAGATTCTGGTCGGTTTCAAAAGCCATCACACTGAGTGCCTTGAATGAACTCAGCAGGTTGTTGACCACCACCCGCGCCCCGGCAGCAGGTGTAGTCGGAAGTATCATGTAAAAAGCCCCCGGTTCATCACTTATGAACAGGATGTCGATTTCACGGATCTGGTTGGTCAGGATCATACTGAAAGCCATGAGCACTTCATCGCGCCCCTCATCAGAGGCATCGCCAAGTCCCGGAAATTCCAGCATGATCAGGGACAAATCCAGCTCGTATCGCCGCGCCCGTACAAACTCCTCACGCAACCGGCGTAAAAAGTAGTCGTAGGTGTAGGCATCAGTGATTTCATCGGCAATGAGCTTGTCTTTTGTCTCGGCAAAAACTGTGGCATTCTCCACACTACTGCCGCACCAGTCAGCCACCAGCCCGGCCACCCGCACGGAATCACTGGTAAATTTCAGGAAAGGCATTTTCTCCACATTGAGCACACCCACCACATGGGAATGGTTATCGGCCATGATGGGTGCGGAAATGACGATGCCTCCGGGCATGCTCTCTGTGCTGGCGATATCACGGATGGATACAGCCTTTTTCTGGCCTGCGGCAATGCTCATCAAGCTCTCACCCAAGGGAACGACCTCAGGAACAAAACTTTTGCCGTGGCGCAATGCGGTATCAAGCTTGAATTCAGTACCGTCCAGCAGATAGATGGAGCAGTCCTCCACATCCATGAATTCACGCAGTATTTCCAGCACCGCCGGATAAATACTGTCCATACTCAGGGTACGCAGCCCCTGCGCAGCTTCGTAAAGAGTACCCAGCGTGCTTTCCTGTGAAAGAATTTTGCTGTCCAGCTCCTGCTTGGCTTCACTGAGGATGTCATACTTGATTTTAACTTTATCAAAAGCATCGTGGTAGGCATCCCGCTCTTCGCAGACCGCGTCATATTCACGGATGTTCAACTGGCGCATTTCCCCGAGCACCACCCCGACCAGAAAGAAAAGAATGGGCTTGCCCCACATGCCGAGGGTTCTGAAATCCGCAAGCTCAATATCCGGGATAGCCAGACTCTTGAAAACAACAAAAAACAATCCGGCCATGAGACCAGAAAAGAGTCCTCCGCCAAAGCCGTAACGCGCAGAAGTAAGCAGGACCACAATCCAGTACGGATGCGGGGATACATTTATGAATCCCGGATCCTGCCTAAAAAAGAGCAGATTGACCGCAGTAATGGCTATCAACCCGAGCAGGACTTCATAAAATTTAGAAAGCTTATATTTTTTGGCAGTCGTATTAATCTTAAACATATCCACCGGCCTGAATCTTTTCAATCGCCTTAGAAAACATACCCGATCCCCCCGCTCAAGAACTGGGTTTCCCCGCCTCCGGCAAGGCCGGAATCACTGCTGTATTCATAATCAAGACTGAGTTCGAACCTGCCCAGCCTGAAAGCCAGTGACGGTCCGCCGAAATAACTGGGACTATTCTTGAATTCATCCATCCTGATCCCGCCTGCGGCCTGAAAAACAATGGTATCGCAGATGGACTTGCTGAAGCTGGCACTCAAGGTATGGATACTCTCGTTATCCACTACCTCGAAAGGCTTGTAGTTCTCATCGTCATACTTGAAGAATGAACGGTAGAATGAATAAGATACAAACAAATCCGGGTCCGCCAGAACCCTGCGGGTCAGGATGATGTTGTAAATCCCCTTGGCCCCGTAATTACGGTCGGATTCAAGCTTATACTGACGCAGCTGACCGTTGAGAAACAGCCCCCATTCGTCATTGTAAAAACCGTCATAGGTCAGGGAAAGCTGACTGTAACGTCCCTCGTAGTTGGCAGCAGACGGCTCATCCAGCCACGGATTATCATAATCGATCATGGCTGAAAAAGTACCGGGCTCATGAATGCGCCAGTCAAAACCGAGAGCACCGGACACACCGGAAGCGGTTCCTTCAAAAGCCCCCACGCCCACAATTCCGGTAAATACGCGGTTGAAATCGCGCTTGAAAAGAATCGCCGCCTGATTCACATCCTTGTTGATCTTCTCAACCCCGTCCTGCTGCGGACGGTAGATACGGGTGTTGGCGTAATAGAATTCCCCTCTGGTCTGATCGGTAAGCTGCATGGAAAAACGGCTGCCCAGAGTAGTGGTTACCGACTCATCGGATTGCAGATAGACACTGGGAGTCAGCACCAGCCTCGGCCTGCGCTCCATAAGCAGACTGGAAAGAGCCTGCCGGGCTTCGTAATTATGCGGCTCGGCATCAATAAGTTCTGAAAAGCTCTCAATAGCACTCAGCCAGTCGCCGCCCTGCTGGCTGCCGTATGCCTTGGCGGAAAGTGAATCCGTATCGCCGGGCCGCAGCCGCAGCAGGTAATCAAGGGAATTGATCTGCACAGAATAATCGCCGGACAGCAAGCGCAAACGCGCCTCCTGCCTGAGAGCCCTAGGTGAATGGGGATCATGGCCGAGCCAGTCCCGAAGCATGGCAGCGGACTTTTCAATCTCACCGCTATCGATAAGTGCGCCGATGTACTCCTCACGCAATTCCACATCATCCGGGTAAATACGCAGCAGCCGGGCATAAAGGCGCAAGCCGTCTTCAACATAGCCCCTGCGGATCATGATCCGGGCGAGGATCACATTCTGCTGCCTGTGGCCTGTGGCCCGCAACACATCACGCTGGTCCAGCTCATAAAAAAGCGATTCAGGTGCGCCCACCAGCTTCTGTGAAACAGCAGAAGACTCTTCCACAGCTGCTCTATCCGTTCTTGCCGCAGCAGCGGCACGTGCTGTCGGAACTGCTTTGTTCGACGGTATGGGACTCCTGCGCGAATCAAGGGTCCGTTCTTCCAGCAGGGCTATAGGCATGGAGCGGATCAGGTAATCAAGTCCGGTCCTCTTCTTGAAAATACGTCCGGCAACACGGGCCTGACTGCGGGTGGGGTAATCTCCGATCTGGACCACCCGCCAGCCGTTACCCTTGGAATCGTAAAGGTAAACCATGATCGGCTTGTAGCCTTCACCCTTGAGGTAGGACATGAAGTTCCATGCCGTATCCGCCTTGCTGAAGGAACTGACCCGCACAGTCCAGATACGTTCCTGCTCCTGAACAACAGGCACAGCTGCATTATCCTCCGCCAGAAGCGGGGTTGCGGACATGACCGGCAACAAAGCCGTCATGAAAAGAAAAAGCAACACAACTGTTTTCTTCAAATCCTTACCTGTTAATCCTCTTTAGATCCCTGTCCTGCACATTCTTGCGCCCTTCGCGCTTGATGGTGCGTGCAGCACGCTTGAATTGACGGACCGCATCATTTTCACGGCCCATGAACCTGTAAATTTCACCCAGCTGGTAACGCCCTTCGGCATCATCGGGAACAAGTTTCAAATATTTACGCAATTTAGCAGCTGCACGTTTATATTGCTCACGCTCCCCGAGGATGATGCCCAGCCCCTTGAGCGCGGTATGGTTTTCCGGGTTGACCTTAAGTGCCGCCTCGAAAAGACCATAGGCGTCAGTCTGAAAATTATTAAACAAAGCTTCAGCACCCAGACGGGCCAAAAAGACTTCGTCCTTATTGTACTCTTTTTTCAACCTTTTATAAACATCTGAAGCCTCACTTCCGCGCCCGGCCATCTGCAATGCCGAAGCAAGCAGAAATCCTTCAAAACGGGGCAGTTTTTTCAAACGTGCATAAGGTTCCAGAATACGCAATGCAGGTTCCGGTTCACGGGCGTCAAGATAGGCCCTTGCCAGTTCCACCCGCTCTGCTTCAGGCAGCTTTCCGGCGGCCTGCAATTCCTTGAAAATCCTGATCTGGTCCTGCGGCTGCCCGGCAAAACCGTAAGTCCGGGCCAGCTCCAGCTTCAGTTCATAATCCTGCGGTTTCAGGTCAATGGCCCGCTCATAGTAAGCCACGGCCTTGTCATATTCTCCGGCATCGGACCAACCCTTGGCTGCTTTTTTGGCCAGATCGAAATCACGGGGGGATTCATCGGAAATCTCCCCGTAAATTTTAGCGGCCACTGCCGGACGTCCGGTCCACTCGGCCAGGCGGGCCAGCGGTTCACGAATCTCCCTGCGCTTGTAGCCGCGCTCATAAAGCTCATCGTAAATACGGTAGGCTTCTTCGTTAAGCCCGGCCTTGTCGGCGAAATCCGCCCACTTATGCAGGGTTTCCAGATTCTTGGTGCCCTGCCCTGCAAAACGGGCCAGAAGCAGTTCAGCTTTTGCGTTATCCCCGGCCGCAGTCCAGACCGCCGCAGCCAGCAGGGCCACCTGTTCGTCATCCGGACGCAGTTTAATAGCGGTCTCAGCGGCATCACGAAATATCGCCTTATCCCCGGTGTAGGATGCGATCTGAATGAGATTCATCACATACTCGCGGCTGCCTCCGGTCATGATTGCGGCCTTCTTGTAGTACGGATAACCGTCCTTGGGAGAATTCAGCCAGAGCATGATTTCCCCGGCCTGCGCTATGACCAGCACATCCTTGGGAGCAATATTTTCCGCATACTGCGCAGCCTGCTTAGCCAGCTTCAAATCCTGAGTTTCGGAAGCTGCCAGCAGCATATCGATAATGTCCTGCTGCAGTTTTTCCTGCTTCAGCAGCGTGCGGTAAATTTTGTATGCCTTGTACGGCTGCCCGGCATTGCGCCACGCCGATCCGGCGATACGCATAAGATTGATGTCTCCGGGAAAAGCCTTGAGAGCCAGATCGACTGTATCGGCCAGCAGCTGCTGCTCCCCGGTCCCCCCGGCTGCATCAATGAGCCGTTCATAATCATCCAGAGTCGCGCCGGGAGAATCCACAACTCTGCGCAAAGCATCATACGCCTCACGGGGCCGCTCAAGGGTCAGCAGCAGTTCTCCCCGGGTGCGCAAATATTCCGGCTCGGAAAGATCAACATCCCTGGTATGTTCCACCACTTCGCTCATAAGCTTGATATCGCCGCTGAACAAAGCCGCACGGAGCATATCGTGGGCATAAAGGAGCCAGTTGCCTACCCGCTCGGCAAGCCTGCGGAACAGGGAGACAGCCTTACGATGATTCCCGGTTGCCATATAAGTTGCACCGAGAGCCTGCTGATGTTCGTGGTTGTCCGGCTCGATCTGAACCAGTTTTTCCAACACTTCCTGCGCTATATCATGCCTGTCGGCACTACGGGCCATCCATGCGGTTTCGGTCAGCAAAGCCACATTTTCGGGGCTTATCTTGAGTAGTCGGTCGGCAATTTCCAAAGCCTGTTCATACTCTCCGGCCCAACCCAGCACTTTGACCAGCTGAGTTCTGCTTTCGACATCCAGCCCGGTTTTTTCATCCATGCGGGCGGCATACTCGTAGCCTCCTTCAATACGGTCCGTTGCTACAAAATATTCCAGAACATAGATCACGTACTGCTTAAAATCGACCCTGCCTCCGGCTTCTTTCCTGAATTCGATCTCAGCCTTAAACCGCTCGCCGACAATAAAAATCCGCTGGATCAGGAAATTGAGATACGGATCATCCGCATTTCCGGCATGTTCCGCTCCGAGCCGCTCAATTTCATCATTGAGCACATACATGAAATCACCGCTGAACGGCCTCTTGCCCTGCAATTCATTGAGCTTGAGTATGGCATCCACTTCCTGCGGGAACATATCAAAGTAGCGGTAATACATAACCAGCTGCTCAAGAGGCTTCATCTTTCCCGATTCGATTTTAGAAAGCTTTTCCCATGTGTGCATGGCTTCACGGGGCATGACATTCCACTCGTAAACCTGCGCCAGCTTCCTGCGTTCGGGGATGCGGTCAGGCTTCTGCTTGAGAATTTCCTCAAGGCTGGTAATGGCTTTATCCGGCATGCCCATCTTCAGGAAAACATCAACCCCCAGATTCAATAGCCGCAGATCATAAGGATCTTCTTCAAGAAGCTCACTGAGCAGATTCGCTGCTTTGGAAACTTCACCGCTCCGCAGGTACAGGGGGACCATATCCCTCGGAAAGGGATAGATAAGCACGGTCGTCCCGATTATGATGAGTACGAAAAGCAGTACCCGCCAGAGCTTTATGTTCAAATCAGATTAATCTCCATGGGGCCGGAAAGCATATCTTCCACACTAAGCACTCCTTCCCCGCTGCTGCTGAGTTCCAGAGGCGGACCGTCCCTGCGGATAAGCCTGTACCTGCTGTCCGGCACCAGCCCGCCCAACTGAAAACGTCCTTTGCTGAAACACTCAAAATCAAAACGCACGCCCTTTGCGGTACGCTTAAAATTCCGCACCCAGCCGGAACCGTTTTTCAAATAAACATTCCCCGCATTGGCCTGCTTATCCGCAGTCAGTACCAGTTCTGCCCGCGCAGTTCCGGGACGCAAATGCACGAAAATCCCTTCAGGCTGGATGTCGTAACCGATTACGTTTTTGCACCGGGCCAGATCAGGCACTTTTTCCATGCCGTCCAAGCGCACAGAAAGGCAATGCGCATAATCGCGGAACACAATACGGTCCGGGGAAATCTTCTCCACTTTGGCTGCCAGATATCCGTTAACCATCTTGATGTAGGCGGAGGCAAAAACCCGGGCAGTATCCTGACTGAGTGCCCATTCATAAACATCTTCAAGGGCCTTGAGAGATGCGAATTTCTCACCGCTGTAAAAATGGTAGTAAATATCGATGGGCATGATCCGGCGCGGTGATCCGGTCCGTTCCATTGTTTCCACGATGTTGCGGAATCCGTAATACGGCCCGGACCAGAGATTGGTCAGGATATTTTCATTGGCCTGCCCGGTATAAATCTGGTTGTGGTTGCCAAGTGCACGGTAAAGAGGGGAAACCCCGAAATAAGAATTACGCCGTTCATCAAAGACAGTATCCCCGCCGTTCATATTCAGGATTCCGGCCCTATCGGCAATGGCCACCTGCTCTTCCGTAGGATCACACATACCGGACCAGAAAAGGACCTTGCAGGGCTTATCCGCCGGGGCCAGATTTTCGGAAATATAATCGCAGGAACCGACAATTTCATACCGGCCATCAAATTTATAATCCGCAAGCTCGTACTGCCCGATGACAAAATCTTCCGCATACTCCTTGGATTCACGCAGCTTGGCATTCCATGCGTAAGGGTGGGTGTAGGAGTGGGAAGAAGTCTCCACATTTTCCATCTCAAACATGGTTTTTGCCAGCTCAACATTATCCAGACTGCCCTTCACTGCAGGGTTGATCTCCCCGGCAATGACTGAAGCCGAGTTGGGAAAATCATAGCCTTCGAAAATACGCTCCATGACAATTTCAGCGCAGACCTTATGCTTGTCTATCTCGGTATATCCGGCAAAACCATCACCATCGATATGAGCAAAAGCCAGTCGCTTGCCGTTCAGGGTTGTGGGGGTCAAGGTGGGCATCCCCTTTAAATCCAGACCGATGCGCAAAAATTCAAAGGGATTCAAATACCATTGTTTCTGATAATCAACCGGGTCCTGCCAGCGCATGTAGCCGTCAAGAGCATAACCGCCACGCGGCCCCACTGCCACAACGGCAGCAGTTGATCCGGATCGATTTTTCAGGCCGACCTTAACCCATGATTCAACGTCCTCCCCGGTCGGGACAATCTGCATGTATTTTTCCGGAAAAAGCGGTAATTTACGCTCAAAATTCATATTCTGCGGATCAACATACTCATACTTCAGCCGATAATCGTCATTGGTGGCGTTGCCCTGATAGGAAAATCCAAGATTGGAAAATAGTTTTTTAATCAGCACCGGGTCGGCGGAAACTTTATCATAATCACTGAAAGCTCCAGGAGTTCCGGCAATGAGCACTTGCCTACCCTGTTTCTGCTGCCGTATCAGCCACTTGAGATATTCCTCAGGTTTGTCCATTAAATCTTCGGAAAATGTAGTGAACACAGCTCTGTATTCAGACATTTTTTCATCCGAAGGGAGCGGTCGCAGCGTGACATCCCGAACTTCGTACAAAAATCCGAGGTAGTTCAAGGGTGCGGCAAAGCCTTCTACAAAGCTGTTGCCTCGTGCGGAACGGCCTTCCGCACTGTTATAGAGCACCAGCACCTTACGCTTGACCTGCTCCGCATGAACGAAAGTAACACCGAGGATCACAAGCAGAAATGCGACAACAATCCTATTTATCAAACGCATGTGTGGCAGACGCATGAATGAACACCTCATTTAAAGCAGGAGTGCTGACATAAGGAACAAAACCCAGCTTGCGGGAAAAATCGTAAGCCTTTTTGATTTCCTGCTTATCATCAGCCGGAACATAATCAAGAGTCAGGACCACCAGTTTCGGATTGGCCTTGCGGGCAATTTCTGCCTTGGCGATGAGAAAATCGCGGTCTGCTTTTGAAACATCCGTGCGGGTGGAGGTGGCTAAATCCATGGAGCTGCTCAGCCCTTCTATCAGCAGGTAATTGAGATACGGAGCCGTGCGGCGGACGATCTCAAAACCCCGGTTCTGGCAGAGCAGCAGCTTGGGATACTTCTCCCGGATGGCCCGGACCAGCTCAACACAGGACCGCTCGGTTCCCTTATATTTATCCGGGTCACGACGCTGCATATCAATAGGCGAATCAAGGGTATCAAAAAAAAGCCCGTCATATCCCGCCGCCAAAGCATCGGGGATTATGCGGGTCAAAAGCAGACTGCTCCATTCCGGGCGGCGCACATCCACCACCCATGAATCCCAGCTCTCATTATGGCGCACAAGCAGCCCCAGCTCTTTGGCCTCCTCGTAATAAGGACCATTCCCCGCCACCTCACCGAGACTGACATAGCTGAGAACCCTCACCCCTTTTGCACGCAAAGGAACCGGGTCCTGCCCGCCGGGGGCAGAGACCAGCAGATCAAAACCGGACAGCTTTTCCGTCCGGTCTTCGTGGCCGTAGTAGCAGGACCATGACGATACGGCGTTATTTCCGCCGAACGCAAATGTCCTGCCGAACAAGGAGAAAGAGATCACAAGCAGTGCGACTATTGCGCAGAAACGGAAGACATGGCCGCAACCATATCCGCAAGGGTTTCCTGCGCTACGCTGTTCAAGGATTCCGTACATCCGAAAAAGCACCCCCCGCTCTTGGAAGAAGATGAAGCCCAGAGCACATTGCCGGAAGAAACATCAATCATACGCAGATTGATGCCCACGGTAGGACTCTGGTTAACCCCGCGCTTGTACTGGTATTCAGTAACGGAACCGTAGATAACGGTATCCACTCCGAGCTTGCTGCCCAGTTTCTGGGCCACCACGTCTTCCATGACGAACTCAAGATCATCCTCATCACCCTTGATGCGCTTAAGCATCTCAGTGGATTCCATGAGATCGAATTTTGTGGAAGCATAAAGCTCGGTGGTCAGCAGATCACCGACCATACGCCCTGCATTGGGAGTATTTGTCAGGTTAACCAGCGGCAGCACGGCAGCGTGGCGGGCCTCACTGGCCACACCGTTTGGCTGTACGTAATCTTTCATGTAGGTACCGGAACACCCGGCAAGAAAGAAAAGAAAAATCAAAGTAGTGAAAAAGCTCTTTTTCACAGCACCCTCCTATTTTATCAAAAAAAACTTTTTTGGATCCACTATAAGAATACGAAAAAAACCGTGCGCTCATCCCTATTCTTAAAAAAATAATTAAGTAATATTAAAATTTCCCATTATTTCTAGACACTATAATCCTATTCCATACCCATGCAAAGTATTATTTATTTATAACCTTCAAAAAAGACTTTCTTTTTTGTATCTTAAATAAAAATCAAGCATATTAAGAACAGTGAGTCCCGCGCCCACTCCTATTTCATAATACTTTAAAACAGGAAAAGAATTGACCATGAAAATACGCTATCCACTTATTCTGATTCTTATTTTTTCAATGACAGCATGTGCTTCAGCAACGGTCAAATCTTCATCATCGGCACCTTCCGGGCAATCAAAACAGGAGATAAGGATGACCCCGCCGCAAAAAAAAATTACAAGCTGGGCCTACCAGCTGCAAAAACCGCAAGTGGCAACTCTGGCCGAGTCTCCCTACGACCTGCTGGTAATCGACTATTCAAAAGACGGCTCGGATAAAAAAAGATTCTCCGCGAAAGACATTTCCACCCTGCACAAATTCCAAAAAACCGTGCTCTGCTATTTCTCCATCGGCGAAGCTGAAGAGTATCGTTTTTACTGGCAGAAGGATTGGAAAGATAATCCGCCCCGTTTCTTGGGTCCGGAAAACCCGGACTGGGCTAAAAACTACAAAGTGAAATACTGGCGCGAAGACTGGTGGGAAACCGGACTGCGCCCTTATCTGGACCGCATTCTTGAAGCCGGTTTTGACGGCGTTTATCTCGACATAGTGGATGCGTACTGGTTCTGGCACGAACAAGACATGGAAGTACGCGATACAGCGGACGAAATGGTCAAACTGATCAAAAGAATCGCTGACTACACCCGCAAAAAGGCCGGAAAAAACTTCATAATCTGCCCCCAGAACGGAATGGGCGTTTTCAACGACTGCTCCCCGGAATACGAGAAAGTCTACTTCAAAACCGTGGACATGGTCGGCCTTGAGAGCCTGCTCTTCAATATCCACAGTACGGAAGACCGCGACTATCGCTTGAACCTCGCCAAACAACTCGCCGATGCAGGCAAAACAGTCCTTGATGTGGAATACATCGAACCGTCCCAATACGCAGATTACCTGAAACAGGTAAAAGCACTTGATTTCAAACTCATCCCCTACGGCTCAACGCCGGACGCGGAATTGAACGGGATTACAGATTTTTGGAAGTTTAAAAATTAATCCGCAAAATCCCTCCGGCATGCAGGGCATTAAACGCGATGGCGATTCCGGCCAGCATGACCAGCCCGGCACTTAGCACGGGCAGGTTCTCGATCCATTTGCGTGAACCGGAAAACCTTTCGGTAAGCTTCGAAGCCCGCACGGTCAGGATACCGATGATTATAAGCACTGCGGCAAGGCCGAAACTGAAGGACAGGATCAGCAGCAAACCGAACAAAATACGTCCGAAAGCCACCGAGGCCAGCAGCACAACCAGTGCTGTCGGACAGGGAACCATACCCCCGGCAATGCCGAGGCTGAGCATGGACCACCATGATACCGGGCCTCCTTTGCTCTCATGCCCATGGCTGTGCGAATGACCGTGATCATGGGCGTGTCCATGCGAATGGTCGTGATGATGATGGGCATGCCCGTAGCTATGCACCGCCCTGCGAGCCAGCATCATGTACCCGACCCCAAAAACCAGCGCACCGGAAAAAGCCCCCAGCCACGGATAAAGATCACCGGGCAGAAAATAACGGGAAAGCAGCAAGGCAGCGATACCGAGCACAATCACACTTGCAACATGAGTGACGGTCACGATTGTTCCCAGCGTGAAGGCATCGCGAATACGCCCGCTGCGCCCGATAAGATAGGCGGCAACCATGGCCTTGCCGTGCCCCGGGCTGAGTGCATGGCCCATGCCTAAGAAAAAAGCCAATCCAAGCGCGAAAAGTATGGTTCCCGGTCCGAGGTTTTCCTGCGCAAGATAATCCTTGAGTGCGGCCTGACTGGAATCCTCCTGCGGGCTGGGCTTTATACCGTCATCCATGGACGGAACCGGAGCTGGAAATGATGCTTCATCGCCATCAACCTTCTTGGCAAAAAACTGATAATTCAGTTCCCGCGAATCCGGCGAAGTGCGCACCACGCTGAACTCTGGGTCGGCCTGCACCTTCCACTTCAGCCACTTGAGTTCCCCGGTCTGAAAATTATTGTCGGAGAATTTCAGGTAATGCTTGCCGAAATCCTCCTTCGGCAGGGGAATGGCGTAGACCAGATTGGAACGCAGACCGTTGTTGTACCCGCCGGGGGCCGGGACCACGGAATCATAATAAAGTTCAGGAGTTACCTGTTTATCATCCAGATAGACTTCGAGATTAGGCAGCAAAAGAGCACTGATATCACGTGAAAGCTTGCGTTCTTCCCGCCTGGACACCTTTCCATCGTGATTCGCGTCAGGAATGAGCGTGGCAGTGATGGACGGACCGATGGAGGTATCATACACAATGAGCAGCCTCGCGCCCTCATTCATGACCGTGGTTTCCTGCACCACCTCCCCCAGAGGATGGGCTTGAACGGCAATTCCACACAGAGAACAAATCAGTACAATATATAAGATAAACAGCTTGCGCACTTCAGGTCGTTCCTTCTGATTATTTTTAAATTCGTCACCTGCAAGTTGTCATAGTTAGATATTGACAGCAAGCACTCGCACAGCTATACACCATAAAAAATGACCAACGGTCACTTTATGACCACTGGTCGCAAAAACATATTACAAAACTCTCAAATGGCCAGAAAACAACAGGAAAAATCGCTCCAAACCAAGAAAGAGCTCATGGAAGCGGCCAACGAACTTTTCGGCAAGAAGGGTTTCGTGGAAACTACAGTGGCAGAAATCACCAAGCATGCCGGGTACGCCAAGGGCAGCTTCTACCGCCACTGGGTGAGCAAGGACAAACTCTTTCTGGAGATCGTGGAAGAAAAGCTGACCGAGTACCGCAATTCCCGCGATGACCGTCTGGACAAAGCGCAGTCCCTTGAAGAAGTCATGAACATCATCTGGGATTTTCTGGAAAACATCGTTCGCGACCAGAACTGGGCCAAGGTTTTTCTGGAATTCACCATCTATGCCTCGCGGGTGCCGGAACTTCGTGAAGACCTGAGTCTAAGCCAATACCGTCTTTCCGAGGAAGTCTTTGCCGATCTGGTTCGCAATTTTGTGGAGACCGATTATCCGCCGGAAAAGATCGGGGCCTTCAACACTGTGCTCTTTGAAGGATATATGGTTCGCAGCTCCATTGAGACCGGATTCATGATCCAAGGCAGCAACGAGGGTTTGATCGGGTTTCAGGATATCCGCGAAGCAGCGGTAACCCTTGCACTGACCAACGGACTTAAAAAAGCTGAATAATCAGCCATTTTTACATAATTAAACGGAGGGAACATGAAAAAACTTTTGATTATAGTAGTGGCCGCAGCCATGTGCATGTGTGCACTGCCGCTCACAGCGGGCGCGAAATCCATTAACCTGACCTACTCCAACTTTTTCCCGCCCACACACATCCAGTCCAAGCTGGCCCAGCAGTGGAGCGATGAAGTTACCAAACAAACCGAAGGCCGCGTCAGCATCGCCTACTTCCCCGGCGGAACCCTGACCAAAGCCAAGCAGTGCTACGACGGTGTTGTGGAAGGACTTTCCGATGTAGGTATGTCCGCGCTGGCTTACTCCCGCGGCCGTTTCCCCACCATGGCAGCAGTTGACCTGCCGCTGGGCTACAAGTCCGGCGTAGCCGCCACCGAGGTTGCCAATGCTGTTTACGAAAAGTTCCAGCCCAAGGAACTGCGCGATGTAAAAGTGCTTTTCTTCCATGCCCACGGTCCCGGCCTGCTCTTCACCGCTAAAAAACCGGTCAAGAAGCTTGAGGACCTCAAAGGCATGAAACTGCGCGGTACCGGTAACTCCGCCCAATTGCTCAAAGCACTCGGCGCGGCCCCTGTTGCCATGTCCATGCCCGATACCTATCAGGCCATCCGCAAAGGCGTTGTTGACGGCGGTGTTTACCCCATGGAAACCAACAAAGGCTGGAAAATGGGCGAAGTTGTTGATTTCTGCACCCTTGATTACCCGGTCGGCTACACCACCACCTTCTTCGCGGTCATGAACAAAGACAAGTGGGACATGATCTCCGAGCAGGACCAGAAAATCATCATGGATATCAGTAAAGAATTCGCAGCCAAGCACGGTCAGGCATGGGATGAAAGCGATAAGGAAGGTCGTGAGTTCCTGACCAAGAAAGGCGGACAATTCATCGAACTGAGCGAAGCCGAAGGCAAACGCTGGAAAGAAAAAGCAGCACCCATGATGGATGCGTATATCGAAAAAGCAAACAAGAAAAAACTCGACGGTAAGGCAATACTCGATTTTACCGTTGAAACTTTGAACAACGTACAGTAATTACGCACAAATATAGTTGATAAATCCCCCACTTTGTTCTGCAAAGTGGGGGAAATTTCGTAAATCTGGAGTTTCAAGTGGGTAATCAAGTCACAGGCCTCATTGATAAATTCGAGGCATTCTTAAAAAACATCGCCGCTGTCTGTTTGATCGGTATGGCTCTTTTGACCGGGGCGGATATTATTTCACGCGGCGTGCTGGATACCCCCATTTTCGGGGTGGAAGACATTGTGGCGGTTCTGGCAGTGCTGACCACCGGGCTGGCACTCGGTTATGCCGAAAGCCAGAAAGCCAACATCGGCGTGGAATTCCTGTACAGTAAAATGAGTGCCAAAACCCGGCGCATCGTCAAGATCATCACAACTTCGATAAGTGCTTCACTTTTCGGTCTGGTTACATGGAGACTCTATTTGTACGGTTGTTCCATGCGTGAATCCGGGGAAGTTTCCATGACCCTTGAACTGCCCACAGATATGGTCATTTTCGCTCTGGCATTCGGTTTCGGTTGCTTCACCCTTACCCTGCTGAAAGAACTCATCAAAAACATGGCGGGGGGAGAATAAATGGAACCGACCACCCTTGGAATTATCGGCATCTTTGTGATGCTGGCCCTGCTCATGACCCGCATGCCGGTTGCTTACGTCATGACCTTAGTGGGCTTCGGCGGATTCTCCATGCTCATTTCCCTGAAAGGCGGCATGAACCTGCTTTCGCGAAGTTTTTACGATACTTTTTCATCTTACAGCCTGTCCACAATCCCGCTGTTTATCCTCATGGGCCAGCTGGCCTTTAACAGCGGAATCAGCCGCAGACTGTACTCCACGGCTTATCATTTTCTGGGACACATTCAGGGCGGTCTGGCCATGGCGACCGTTGCCGCCTGCACCGCTTTCGGTTCTGTATGCGGATCCAGCCCGGCCACTGCAGCCACCATGGCAACTGTCGGTATCCCGGAAATGAAACGGTACGGCTACTCCAACTCCCTTGCGGCGGGCTCCGTTGCTTCCGGCGGGGGCCTTGGCATGATTATGCCGCCCAGCATCGTGCTTATCGTATACGGCATCCTCACCGAACAATCCATCGGCGAACTTTTCATGGCTGGAATCCTGCCCTCAGTGGTGCTGACCATCCTGTTCATCATCGCCATTGCAATTGTGTGTGGACGCGACCCCAGCCTCGGTCCCAAAGGCGAAAATTTCCCCTTAAGCGCGAAGCTGAAATCCCTCATGGGTCTGCTTGATACCATTGCCGTGTTCGCCCTTGTAATCGGCGGCATGTTCTTCGGCTTCTTCACTCCCAACGAATCAGCAGCCGTGGGCGTGCTGGGCATCCTCACGCTGGGCATCATCAAACGCCAGCTCACATGGCAGGCTTTTGTGAACTCTCTTTACGAGACCCTGCGCACTTCAGTGATGGTGCTTTTCCTCGTGGCCGGGGCCCTGATTTTCGGAAAATTTCTGGCCGTAACCCGTATCCCCTTTAACGTTGCCGCATGGACCGCATCATTCGACCTGCATCCGCTGATCATTGTTTCCATGATCCTCGTGGTCTACTTCATCGGCGGCTGCATCATGGACGCGCTGGCCCTGATAATGCTGACCATCCCGGTCTTCTACCCGGTCATCACCACGCTGGGCTTCGATCCCATCTGGTTCGGGGTCATCATCGTGCTGGTCACCCAGATCGGGGTCATCACCCCGCCGGTGGGCATCAATGTCTACGTTGTTTACGGCATGGCCCAAAAGTTCGCCCCGGATATTACACTTGAAGATATCTTCAAGGGAACCATGCCCTTCCTGCTGGCCATTCTGGTAGGAATTATACTCTTTGCCATCTTCCCGCAGATAATTCTGTACCTACCCCAGGCCATGTATTAATTTAGATTAATTCAAGAAAAACGAAAGCCGCAGTTCCTGGTGGAGCTGCGGCTTCTTATTTGGAATCAAAAAAATATCCAATCTAAAAAAACACCTGCATCCCTGCCACCAGCACAATCATAAAAATAATAGTCATCCCGGTCCCGGCGCGCAGGTAATCCACGGACTTTAATCCGGCAGGCCGCATGACCAGCGCATTGACCTGATGGGTGGGCAGAATAAAAGTATTGGAAGCCGCCAAAGCTACGGTCATGGCCGCCACGCGCGGATCTGCCCCGCAGGAAAGAGCGAGGTTCATTGATAGCGGCACCAATAGAACCGTGGCTCCCACATTGGACGTAAACAGGGTGAAGAAAGAAGTCAGCAGCCCGATACAGATCAGCAGAACCGTCGGCGATGGCACGCCCACAGCATTCATGAGCATATCGGCAATCATTTTCGCGGCCCCGGTGTTCTCGAAGGCCAGCCCCAGCGGAATCAGCCCGGCAAGCAGAAACACGGTCATCCAGTCCACTGAGCGGTAAGCTTCATCAATGGTCAACACACGTCCGAGAATCATAGCCATGGCCCCGAAAAGAAGCGCAATTGAAAGCTGGATATCAAGCACCAGAATCATGAACATGGTCACCGCAAGGCAGCCCAGGGCCCATGGTGCTTTTTCCTCACGAATGGGTTCGCCCTGAATCGGTTCGGTGAAAACAAGATCGTTCTGGTCCTTTAACTGGTGAAAGGTGCTCCATTTGGCATGCAGGAGCAGAGCATCTCCTTCGCTGATGGTCAGATTGGACAGATCACTGATGATCATCTCATGCCCGCTGAAGGCAGCCAGCGGAACCACACCGAGCTTTTTGCGCAATTCAATCTCGCCGATGGTTTTACCCACAAGGCGCGAGCGCGGCGATACAATCCCTTCCATGATTCCCACATTGGTCGGGGAAAGGTCATCGGAAAAAACTTTTAGCTCAGCAGAATAAGTCCAGCCGTAATCAGCAGCCAGCTTGCAAATAAACTGTTTATCCCCGATGACCGCAAGCACATCGCCGGGCCCCAGAGTGTCGTCGCGCAGAGGGGCATTATTTCTTTTGTGGGTAACCGGGTTATATGCAGCTACTACTGAACAGGCATAATTTGAGCGGATTCTTAATTCCGAGAGAGTCTGTTCCTGAAATCCAGACGGAATTCGCATCTCATAAATACTGCCAATATCATGGTAGGTCTTATCGAGCATGGGGGACAGGGGGCCGTGGACCTTTACCTGCTTACTTGGAGGAAGAATCCATTTGCCCAGCAACCTGAAATACAGCAGAGCGGCAATAACCAGCAGCACTCCAATGGGTGTCATGCTGAACATGCCGAAATGCTCGTATTTCACACCCTGAACCACCAACAGGTCATTGAGCAGAATCAATGGACTTGAACCGACCAGAGTAAGAGTTCCGCCGATTATAGCACAAAAGGCCATCGGCAAAAGAATATGCGAGGCTGGAACACCGGTCTGGGCAGAAATCCTGCGAGCAGCGGGCATAAACAGCGCAGCAGCCCCTATGTTCTGCATGAACCCGGAAATACCGGCCACAGTAGCCGAAACCATGGAGGTAATCTTGGTTTCATCCTTTCCGGCAACCCTGAGAATCAAATGTGCCAGCTTGTTCATAACCCCGGTTTTATCAAGTCCTGCGCCAATGATGATTACCGCGATGATGGAGACAACTGCGTTACTGCTCAAACCGCTGATAGCCTGTTCCGGTGTAACCAATCCAAGTAGAGGCAGGCAGACCATAACCATGATCCCGACCATATCGACACGAACCCATTCGAAGACAAACAACAGGATAACAAGAACCAGAACAACTAGGACAAGGATTATATCGGGGGTAATGGGCATAACTGATCAGTAATTCCTTAAAATTATAAATTTTGATTAAATAAAAATGCCTTAGTTATTTATTTTAGACAAGGAAGAGTTTGGTAATACAATGATCCAAATATTCTAAAAACAAAAGCTCCCAAGATTTCTCAAGGAAGCTCAAAGATACATATAGTGGTTCAACAGCTACTCAGCAACTCGTGATAGTGGAAAAAACCAGCACCCACCCTCAAAATATGGCTCAGCAGCAACATAAACCATTCCTTCATAAACAAAATCTGTAAAAAGATGAATTCTGGCACTACGATCGCCATAAGTATCATAAATCACTTTATTACCGAAAATTAAACGCTGGTCCCCCTTACCTGTATTCTGTCCCTTAAAATGAAGCATCCCAGCTTTCACACTATTCTGAAATTTACTGTTTGTGTTTTCAAAAAGGACTATGTCGCCGAGCTTACAGGTTTTAATTCCAGACATCTTTTTGTATTCAAAATCAAAAATAGTATCCAGAACCTCTAAATCATATTTCTCGCCTTTGACCAACCCAAGAGGAATATTATCGCGATCATGTGCACAGATCATGTCTCTACGACTTAATCTTCTAGCTTCATCAACAATTTGCCCATACAAAGACTCACCAAAGCCGGAATTCTTGATTAAAATCCCCATCTCATCATTATTGATCTGGCTGAAATCATACAGATTGAGACTACCGATTAAGGCAGATTTTTCGGTGAGATAGCATTTAGCATGAAGATTAGGCCTATCAATTGGCTCGCCGATAATACCGGAAAGATCATCTTTCAATTCGTTCACGCGGCAGACAACTTTAATTTCGACACCTTGACGGGCTTTTTCTGCTAATATTTCTTTCAATCTGGAATGAATCTGAAGAAACGGTGCAATTATAACAATTTTCTTTTCCGCTTTCTGAAACATCATCTCCAGATGATAATTCATCCCTTGTGTTGTGAGAAAAAGTATATCTTCAGAATGATCTAATCTTTTTGCAAAAAAACTCAGCATTTTATTAACCTCAAAATTACAAAATCTTACCCAAACAAATAAAACCTGTCGCGTTATAAATATAAGACGAAATATATTCAACTAAAAATAGATAAAGCCCCGCACTTAGCGAAAAGTACGAGGCTTGCCCCCCCAGAACGCAAAAAACCCCTGAACCTAAGTTCAGGGGTTTAAAATAAAAGCTTGCGACGACCTACTTTCCCACTGGCTACCCAGCAGTATCATCGGCGATGGAGAGCTTAACTTCCGAGTTCGCAAGTGGAGTCGGGTGTGACCTGATTTCATTAACGGATAGATTTCACCCCGCCGTCCTAGCGGGGATGAAATCGTCGCTGCGCGGAAAGCGTAGTTTCCGCTTACTCC